>CAZMHW010000511.1:0-3197 GCA_964566105.1 uncultured Akkermansia sp. | reverse complement strand
CTCTATTCCCTTGCGGGTTCTTACCCAGAGCTAAGCTTTTCCGGCAAAAATAAAACATCCTGTCTCCTTAACAATAAAACCAACCCACTACTCTTTACCCTCATTGCCTCTAAACCTCTGTGTTTGAGCTTCCCACTTAACAACAAAACTTTGGGATTCCCGAAAAAGCCCGTAACTTGCGCACTCAAAATTTAAACCATGGCAACTACATCCGACATTTCAAGAGGCGCGTTTTTCAGATACGAAAATGAACTATTAAAAGTACTCGATTACGATCATATTACTCCTGGAAAAGGTAATGCCATTTATTCGGTAAAATGCCGTAACGTAGAAACCGGTAAACAAAGTGAGATCCGTTTTCGCTCCGGCGAAAAAATTGATTTTATACGCGTGGATGAAATTGAAATGCAGTTTATTTACGAAGAAGGTGAATTTTTGGTTTGCATGAATCAGGAAACCTTTGAACAAAGTCATATCCCTAAAATTATTTTCGGTGAAAGTATTAAATTCCTGAAAGAAGGTATGGTATTGGCTATACGTTTTGACGACAATGAAAAACCATTGAATGGCGACCTGCCCAAATACGTAGAATTACCCGTTACTTACACTGAAGACGGTACCAAAGGCAAACTCTTAAAAACTGCCGAGGTGGAAGGTGGCATCTCCATTCAGGTTCCGCTGTTTGTGGGCATGGGCGATATGCTAAGGATTAACTGTGAAACAGGAGAATACGTAGAACGCGTGAAATAAGAGTATTGCATCCCTCCTTCCAAAAAAACTAATTCCGCAAACGGCAAGAAGCAGTTGTTTCGATCACATCAACCACTGATTTTGCCTGATTTGCATCTATTATACTGAGCCAAACTTGCCCCGGATTTACTTAGGAGTCGAAGTGGGAATTAAGACCTGTCAGGTCGAGCGGAGTCGAGACCTTTTCCTATATTTGTAACACCTCTCATGAAAAAAGGACGCCTGGAAGCATTCAGCGATGGAGTTCTGGCCATCATCATCACGATCATGGTACTGGAACTAAAAGCGCCACACGGCACGGATTTTGCCGTTCTAAAACCATTGATTCCTGTATTCATTAGCTATGTCATCAGCTTCATTTACATTGGCATTTACTGGAATAATCACCACCATCTTATTAATACAGTTGAAAGAGTCAGTGGAGGCATACTCTGGGCCAACTCCCACCTGCTCTTCTGGCTCTCCACGGTTCCGTTTGTCACTGCCTGGATGGGTGATAATCATTTTGCACCTCAAACTCTGGCACTTTATGGCTTTGTACTTTTAATGAGTGCCATTGCTTACTTTATTCTGCAAAGAGCCATCGTAAACCAGCACGGAAAAGATTCCACTTTAGCCAAAGCCCTGGGCAGCGATTTTAAGGGGAAGATTTCCCCGGTACTGTATCTCATTGCCATACCTTCTGCTTTTCTGAACGAGTGGATCTCAGGTGGTATTTATATTTTGATAGCCCTTATGTGGCTGGTACCGGATACCCGTATTGAAAGACGACTTAAAAAGGATTAACAAAATGAAACTTTTTAATCTACCCCAAGACATCTTTCCGGGCAAAGTCACCAAGCCCGAAGGCATTATCATTCACGACTATTCCGCCCATATTGGTTCTTTTAAAGGAAAAAGCATTCTCCACACCAACGCCATCAGTCTGGTTATTTCGGGAGAAAAAACCATGCACTTTGCCGAGAAAAAATTGGTGATCACCGACAACACTTTTCATTTTCTTTCCGCCGGCAATTGCCTGGCCTCTATGGATCTCTCACGAACCAAAACCTTTCGCAGCGTACTTATTTTTTTTGACAATAAAATTCTAACCGACTTCTATTTAAAATACCACCTCCTTATTCAAAAATTACAACAAAAGCATCCAATTTCACCGGAGGCTTATGTTTCTTTTAACAAGGATGGCTTTGTCTATAATTTTATTGATTCCCTGCTCCTGCTTAATGCTTCCGGCACCTTGTCAGAAGAAATGAAACGGCTCAAATTTGAAGAATTACTCCTGCACCTTCTGGATACAGAACCGCAAAAAGTACTCTCCTTTCAATCTTCTCCAAAAAATGAACTGGAAGATCTCGAAATAAAAAAAGTCGTTGAAACGAATCTTTTAAATAATATTACTGTAGAAGAACTCGCCTTTTTATGCAACATGAGTCTTTCCACCTTTAAACGTCGATTTACAAAGCTCTACAATTCTTCTCCTAATAAATGGATTCTTCAGCAGCGGATGGAGCAAGCAAAAAAACTTCTCAGCCATTATCATGAAAAACCCAGCGAAGTATTTTACAAAGTGGGCTACGAAAACCATTCCAGCTTTTCACAATCCTTTCGTGCTGCGTTTGGAATAAGTCCTAAAGACTTTCAGTTACAACACCTGAACAACCAGCAACAGCTTTTGAACCAGGAGCTACATTAATTCCCTTGATCCCGAGGTAGTTTTGCAAAAACATTTTAACCATGCAAACTACAGAACAAAACAAAAACACAGTCACACGCTTTAACCGCGAAGTCATAGAACAGGGTAACCTCGTCTCTTTTAAAGAATTAGTCGCCGACACCTGCATTAATCACACAGCAGCCGCCGGAGCCTCCAGTGGACCGGACGGCATGATTTATTTTCTACTGGAAGTCCTCCGCAAAGGCTTCCCGGATCTAAAAGTGGAAATTCACGACCAAATTGCTGAAGGCGACAAAGTAACCACCCGCAAAACCATTCACGCCACACACAGTGGTGATTTTATGGGAGTGGCAGCTACAGGTAAAAAGGTAAAAATTGAGATTATTGACATCATTCGGCTAAACGAGGGGAAATACGCGGATCACTGGGGCATGAGCAATTTACATAGCCTGGTTTCAGAACTTTCCGGACAAAACCACTAATCCATAAAATTCAGTAACCATAGGGCAGCGATTGCCGCCGATTTAAACAGGCGTGTCGGTCTGTTGGGTTTGTTAATCCTTAAATAACCTTGCCCGAGAATTTCGAGGGCAAGGCCTTTTATCACAAAGGCGTCCGCTTTAATTATTTGAGAAACAGCATCAGATGAAATATACTCACGTGTTTCCTTGCTGAAGGTATTATCCTCTTCAAATACTACCAAAAACAAACACTTCTCTCCCTCTTTGATCTTCTCCACTGTTTTAACAATGTGTTTGGCATCGTCCAGAGC
>CAZMHW010000510.1:0-3198 GCA_964566105.1 uncultured Akkermansia sp. | reverse complement strand
GAAGCTGCGCCTTACCTGAACAGAAAATTCGTGGAAGCGAATTTCAGATTCCGTGGCATGGTAATGAGTGGTGCCAAACAAATTAAACCTAATTGGCAACGTGCGCAAAACACGATGAATGCTACAATTGGTGATATTGTATCTCAGGAATATGTGAAAAAATACTTTACACCGGAAGCAAAACTGAAAGTCAACAAACTCATAGACAATTTGGTTGCTTCGTACAGAGAACGAATTGCCACCCGCGACTGGATGAGTGCTGAAACTAAAAAACAAGCCAACAGAAAACTGGATCTCCTGATCAGAAAAGTAGGATACCCTGACAAGTGGAAAAACTACAGTACCTTAAAAATCGGGACTGACAGTTACTGGGCGAATGTGTGCAGAGCCAACCGCTACCTTGTTCAGGAAAATCTGAATGACCTGAAAAAACCGGTAGACCGCTACAAATGGCAGATGACACCGGTTACAGTAAATGCCTATTACGATCCAACCACTAATGAAATTACTTTCCCTGCGGCTATTTTACAACCGCCGTTCTTTGATCCGAAAGCCGAAGATGCTGCTAACTACGGCACCATGGGTTCTATTATTGGACATGAGTTAACCCATGGTTTTGACGACCAGGGCTCACAATTTGATGCCAATGGAAATATGAAAATGTGGTGGACAGAAGCAGATTTTAAAAATTTTAAAGACCGTACGAAACTCATCATTGAACAATTTAACGGATACACCGCTTTAGATAGTCTGCATGTTAACGGTTCTATGACACAGGGCGAAAACATCGCTGACCTCGGAGGTTTAACAATGGCCTATTACGCGTATAAAAAATCTTTGAACGGCGCTAAATCCAAAGTGATCAGAGGTTATACCGGAGAACAGAGATTCTTTATTGCCTGGGCGCAGGGCTGGAAAGCTAAGACCCGCGATGAGGAATTGAGGCGTTTACTAACCGTAGACTACCATTCACCAGCTTACTTCAGATCCTTTGCGCCACTTAGTAACCTGAAAGAATTTTACGCAGCCTTTGAGGTAAAAGAAGGAGATAAGATGTTTACTCCGGAGACCAAGCGTGTGGAAATCTGGTAAAAGTCCTCTCAAAAACAAGACGTAGATCTGATACCCCTCGGATTCGCCGATTGAACGGAACCAAATTTTGTCAAGTACCAATCATATTCTCTATTCCGGTGGTTTTACCCGGACGTTTGTTTTATGCATTAAGCAAGCGATAGGCTGTGCGCGGGTTAGAATTTCTTTTGTCTTCTCTTTGTGGATACTCCCCTTTTCTAATAGCGCTCAGCTTCCTGACTTCGCTAAAGAATGGAAAAACGATAAAGACGTAAAAAGCGCTTCTATTGGCTTTTGCATAATGAATGCCAAAAATTCTGAGATTATCTCGGAATACAATTCCCACCAACTATACATTCCAGCCAGTACGCTTAAAATTGTGACCACTTCTGCAGCCATAAATCTGCTGGGACCTAATTACCGCTACGAAACCAAACTCTGTTACACCGGTGAATTTAACAAAGCTACAGGCGTTTTAAACGGTGATCTGATCATTGAAGGAAATGGCGATCCAACCCTGCAATCGGACAATTTTTCGAAAGACAACGTATTGGTGACCGACAAGTGGGCCAAAGTTTTGAAAGAAAAGGGCATTACCGAAATTACCGGAAGTATTGTGGGCGACGGTTCTTGTTTTGGCAGAGATATTCCGGGCAACTGGACCTGGGAAGACATAAATAATTATTATGCGGCGGCACCCTGTGGGTTGTCGTATATGGACAATAAATTCAAAGTACTTTATAGCAGTGGAGAGACGGGAAGTGAAGCGAAAATCCTCAGCACCTTCCCAAATTATCTGATAAAAGCCTATACCCTTGTTTCGAAGGTAATTTCGCAAGGCACAGGAGATGAAGCTTATGCTTACGGCGAACCTTTTTCCTTTACCAAAGAAATTAAAGGGACAATTCCACCCAACAAAACCAATTACGAGGTAGAAGTGGTACTCCCCGATCCCGCCCTACTCTGCGCGGAACACCTGTATACCTCACTGACACAATTTGGCATAAAATGTAAAGTAAACGCAGCAAGTTCCACCTACGAAAAAAAACGAACAGAAAATCAAAGACAACTTCTTTACACACATTATTCGCCTACGCTGGATCGGATCATTTATTTTACGAATTTAAAAAGCAATAACCACTATTGCGAAACTCTTGTACTTACCATTGGCAAAGGCGACCGAAACGCGGGGCTGAATGCCATCAATAATTATTGGTTTAAACGCGGTCTGGACAGTACTGAAGTATACATGGAAGACGGCAGTGGCTTATCGCGCATCAATACCGTTACCGCTCATTACGAAACCAGTCTGTTAAGCAAAATATACAGGGACAGCGCTACCTATAAAGTATTTAACCCCTCCCTGCCCCTGGCGGGAAAACAAGGCAGCATGAGCAGCATTGGCAAGGGCAGGTTCATAGAAAATAACCTCCGCGCTAAAACCGGCTATGTGCGGAGGGTGCGTGCCTATTGCGGTTATGTAAAAACCAAATCCGGCAAGGACCTGTGTTTCTCCATTTTGTTTAACAACTACAATTGCAGTGCCCGTGAGGCCAAAATTAAGATCGAAAAATTTTTAGTTGCACTGGGAGAGTTGTAACTTTATACTCAGGAATTATCAAGAATTCCATCCACATGAAATACCTTATTAAAAAAGCCAGCCTTGTAAATGAAGGTGAAATTGGCATTTACGATGTGCTTATAGAAGATCAGCTGATTACGCGCATTGATCGCAACATCGACAATGTAGCCGGTGCAAAGGAAATAAACGCGGAAGGTTTGCTGCTTTTACCGGGAGCGATCGATGATCAGGTACATTTTCGTGAACCCGGATTAACACACAAAGGAGAAATATATACCGAAGCCAAAGCGGCAGTAGCAGGTGGCGTAACTTCCTACATGGAAATGCCCAATACCAATCCACAGAGTACTACGGTAGAAGAACTGGAAAAAAAATACACGCGCGCATCGCAATGTTCGCTGGCCAATTACTCCTTTTTTATGGGAGGCACCAATCACAATCTGGAAGAAACGTTAAAAGTGGATTATTCCAAGGTATGTGGGCTCAAGATCTTTATGGGTTCGTCAACCGGCGATATGCTGGTGGATCATCAAAATGTTCTGGAG
>CAZMHW010000509.1:0-3200 GCA_964566105.1 uncultured Akkermansia sp. | reverse complement strand
AAAATGTAATACAACCAGAATATAATTTCACTTATTGCCTAGTTGGAAATGATTTGCAAAAAAATGAACCTTTAATAGACTACTTAAACAAAAATGGGAATAAATATGAAAGACGATCTCTAAACGAGGACAATTGGTCGTTCACGGAAAAAAGTAACCTTAATATAAAAGACGCTATATTAAACGCAGGAAAACTTCTTGAATTACAAAAGGTAAATATTTATAGGGGATTACTAACGGGATTTAATGAAGCTTTCGTGGTTTCAAAAGATGTTAGGGATAGCATAATAAAAAATAATCCAAAGACAAAAAAAATATTCAAGAGGGTTTTGCGCGGACGGGACATAGCGAGATATTTCTATCAACACGACAACTTGTATTTAATAACAATTCCAAGTGGATGGACAAACAGCAATAGAGGAGATGAAGATGCCCTTAATTTTATGAAAGATAATTATGGAGAAATACTGCTTCACTTGGAAAATAAGCAAAAGGAATTTTTAGAGAAAAACGATAAAAAGAAACCGAAAGGATTGTATCAAAGAGATGATCAAGGGGATTATTGGTGGGAACTTAGGGATTGCAACTACTATCAAGATTTTGAAGGCGAGAAAATCATTTGGCTTGAGTTAACCAATATAAACAAATTTTGTTATAGCAAGGATGAAGCCTATCTTTTAGCGGGCGCTTTTATGATTGTTGGTGAAAATCTAAAGTATTTATTGGCTGTTTTAAATTCAAAAGTTGTTTATTTTTATTTTAGTCTAATATGCAATAGCTCTGGAATGTCTACAAATCAATGGAAGAAATTTGTCGTTGATAAAATCCCTGTACCGGAAATACCTAAGTCTGAAATGCGCCCATTTGAAATTTTGGTTGACTATATAACCTTTATAAAAAAGCATGAAGAACGTATTAGCCCATACACCCCAAACGATCATATGGCGGCCAATTTTGAGGAATTAATTGACGCTTGTGTATACGAGTTGTATTTTAAAGATCATATGAAGGAAAGGAAAATTACAATTATTAAGGAAGTATCTGATCTATTAAAACCCATTGATGACTTAGTTGAAAAGACAGAATCAAAAAAGATAATAGACATCATTAATAAAGTATATGACGAATACAAAGACGCTGACAATATAATTCGTAGGCGCATTTTAGATTTTCCTGTGAAAAGTGCTGACATCATTAATGTGATACAGAATGGCTAAAAAATATTTACATAGCATTGAATTGCAGAACTATAAGGCGTTTCCAGAGCGTGCAGAAATTAAGCTTGCAGGTCGTCATGCTTTAGTGTTTGGAGTGAATGGCAGTGGAAAATCTTCAATTTTTTGGTCTCTTTACACTGCGTTGCAATGCAGTTCTAAAAAGGCAGGTGAACATAAAAAGTACTTTGAAAAAATAGTTCCTCTATCTGAAAGCCTTAGAAACGTGTACCAAAATGATGACGTAGATTCGTTTATAAATTTAAATTTTAAAGAAAAAAACAATAAAATCGTAGAGTCCTTTAAGCTTTCGGAAGTGGATGACGATTCTAAAACTGCGTTCATTAAACAGGTAAATTCATCAAGCGAATTTATAACACATCGTCTGCTATTAAATTTTAGCAACTTTCGGAATTCACAGCCCTTGAACCTTTGGCCTTTTTTTCATCGTGACATTATCCCTTATGCTCAGAGTAGTAAAGGAGTTAATTTATTAGAACTATACAATAAAATTGTAGATGGAACTTCGATTGAAAAACCGGCAACTTTGAACGCATGGATTACTGATTTTAATAACGCGCTGGAGGACTTAATAGACCCCTTGAAGTTGAAAGATGGCACAAGTAAAGTAAGTGAGTTTTATAATGAATATTTGGCAAAGGAAGGAGAGAAGGCAATTATAGGCGTTTACGTGGACTCTAACTTAAAACTCACCAAGCGACTATTGTCAGAAATTAAGATTAGCCTTACTTCTACATTCGGCGACGGCAAAACAGGACAAAAGAGTATCGAAAAACCGCACATTTTTTTTAATGAAGCAAGAATAAATGCAATTGCTTTAGCAATACGCTTCGTTTTGATGGAGGTCAGAAGGAAAAATCACCTGGCAGGCAACGAAAATGATTTAAACTTGCTTGTCCTTGACGACTTACTTATAAGTTTAGATTTGAATAACCGCCTTAAAGTGATTGACCTTGTTATTGATAAATACTCCGACGACTATCAGATTATAATTTTAACACATGAGAAAGGTTTTTACAACGAATTAAAAAGGAAAATTCACAGCAACATAGGTAAATGGCAGCTAATGGTTTTTGAACCGACCCCAATTCATGAAAACCCAAAAATACGTTACGACCGGAGCGATACACTAACAAAAGCAATAGATAGTTATAAAAATGGCGACTATGAAGCTTGTGCATTGTATCTGCGGAAAGAAACTGAATCTATACTTGGCAAATACACTGACCCGGAACTCAAATACATTTGGGCTAATACAAGTTGGACAAGTTTAGGATCAATGATTGAATCCTTACTGAAGTCTTCTGATGAAGGCCAGGTTCTTGGCGACCTAAAGGTTTTGTTAAAAAAGACCCAGCCAACTAAAGAAGAGTTGGAGGATTTGAAAGGGGATTTAGATACGAATCCCAAATACAGCGTCGTTCCGCCAATTAGAAAGAATCAGTTAAAATCCTTTAAAAAGGACTGGTTGAACATATTCATCAGGATTGTTGAGGAAAAAACTGAATCAAATTCAGCGCGGGAAATGGCACTTAAGATTAACACAATAAAGAATAGATGTCTTAATCCGGGAGCGCATTTCAATGAATCACCATTATTTAAAGAGGAAATTGAAGAAGCAATTGAAACCGTTATAGAACTAAAAAAGACAATCGGAAACCAAGTAGTAAAAACGTACATAAAACGTTGCCAGGAAGCGGGAATGAAAATATAAAAAGTAAATGCCAACAGCCGTCCATTTTAGCAACATAAAAAATGAAATTATCGGAAACCTTAAAAAGGCCAGCCGAGAAATTAAAGTTGCAATTGCGTGGCTCACAGATGAAGACATAATCCGGACACTTACCCAGAAAGCAGAAAGCGGCGTGAATGTTCAGATAGTCATGAGTGAATCCAAGGAAAATTTCAGAAATACTTCAAAATTTAGAGACTTTTTGCGTTTTGGCGGAAAACTCAATATAGCAG
>CAZMHW010000508.1:0-3209 GCA_964566105.1 uncultured Akkermansia sp. | reverse complement strand
ACTCTGTTTTACTTGTAGTCGATGCTCAAGAAGGACCAATGCCTCAGACAAGATTTGTATTAAAAAAATCTTTAGAGCTTGGATTAAAACCAATAGTCGTGATAAATAAAATTGACAAGCCGGGCGCTAATCCAGATAAAATTCGTGAAGCCCTTTCGGCGATGAATATTCTGGTTGAAGAATGGGGTGGTAAATACCAATGTCAGGAAGTTTCAGCCAAACAGGGAAAAAACATTGACTTGCTTTTGGAAAAGGTATTACTTGAAGCAGACATGATGGACCTCAAAGCAAATCCTGCTAAAAACGCAGTTGGTTCGGTAATTGAGGCCAGTATGGAAGAGGGACGTGGTTACGTGTCTACTATTCTCGTTCAGTCAGGTACGCTTAAAGTCGGAGACATTATGCTGGCAGGTAGTTTCAGTGGCCGCGTGCGTGCCATGTTTAACGAACGTGGCATGAAAGTGGATGCTGCGGGACCATCGCATCCGGTTAAAGTATTGGGATTAAGTGGTGCTCCTCAGGCTGGTGATAAATTCAATGTGATGAGGGATGAACGTGAAGCACGTGAGATTGCCAACAAACGTTTACAACTACAACGTGAACAAGGTATCAGAACGCACAAACACATTACATTGGACGAGATCGGAAGACGTCTGGCTATTGGAGACTTTAAAGAACTCAATGTGATCGTAAAAGGTGACGTGGATGGATCTATTGAAGCGTTGGCAGATTCATTGTTAAAATTGTCAACTGAAAAAGTAGCCGTAAATATTATTCATAAATCCGTTGGTGCGATCAGTGAGAGTGATGTATTATTAGCGTCCGCTTCTAACGCGATCATTATTGGATTCCAGGTACGTCCAAGTACAAGTGCACGTAAGCTCGCTGAGGTAGAAGAAATTGACATTCGTTTGTACTCTATCATTTACGATGCCATCAACGAGATCAAGGCTGCGATGGAAGGTATGTTAGCTCCGGAATTCGAAGAGAAGATCGTTTGTAACATTGAGGTACGCGAAGTGTTTAAAATTACACGTGTTGGAACTATCGCAGGTTGTTATGTGTTGGACGGAAAAGTAACCCGTAATACAAAAGTACGCGTCATTCGTGATGGCATAGTGATTCATACAGGATCTCTGGGATCATTAAAACGCTTTAAAGACGACGTGAAGGAAGTTGCAGCCGGATACGAATGTGGTCTGGATATTGAAGGGTTTAACGACATTGTTGTAGGCGACATTATTGAGGGCTACGACATGATAGAAATCAAAGCGAAACTTTAGTTTTAAAATAAGTTTAAAAAAACCTTTCCGTTCCAGGAAGGGTTTTTTTATGTCTGAAACTCTGCCTTTTATCATTTTTTGCGAAATGAATTATTACTTAATTTAGCAAAAGGATATTCCACGAAAGAATTAAATCAAGGTGTTTATGAAAAGAATTATTTTGTTTTTAGGAGCAATGCTTGTTCTTCAATCCTGCAATACAGAGGAAGGTAAAATTCCGGCGCCTAAGAATGTTGAAAAACCTGCGGAAAAGGAATTGTTTGTTGTTGCCGATACGAGTGAACTAAAGGATGATGAATGGGGCAGGCAGGTCAAGTACGGACGTCGTTTAGTGCAAAATACCAGCTATTACATTGGTCCGGAAGGAGTAGTTAGTAAAAATCTTGGGAACAAAATGAACTGCACTAACTGCCATTTAAATAGCGGTACCAAACCTTTCGGATTGAATTTTTTTAATTCGCATAAAACCTACCCACAATACAGGGCACGGGAAGATGCCATTCTCACCATGTCGGACAGGGTAAATAATTGTGTGGAACGACCACATAATGGGAAAGCTTTAAAACTCGATTCCAGGGAGATGAATGCAATAGTATCCTATATTAAATGGGTGGGGGAAAAATACGATCCTGAAAAGCACGAGGGATATTCTTTGAAACATGTTGAATACAAAGGTTTACAAGCTGATTCGAAACGAGGGGAAGCTGTGTACATGAAGCATTGTAAAAGTTGTCACCAGGAGGACGGACAGGGTAAAATGAATCTTGAGAATACCACCTATACTTATCCACCGTTATGGGGACCAAAGAGCTAACAGGAAGGATCGAGTATGCACCGTGTGTTGAAAGCCGCCAGCTTTATAAAATACAATATGCCGAATGCTTTGGCAACCCTTGATAAACCCGTGTTAACAGATCAGGAAGCACTTGATGTGGCGGCATTTATTAACGATGGAAGCATTCATAAAAGGCCGGTGCCAAAACACGTTGACTACGTTAATCTAAAAAGTAAGCCGGTTGATTATTTTAAAGGCCCCTATCTGGATGGTTTCAGTGAACAACAACACGCTTTCGGTCCCTGGGATGACATAGAGAAATTTTATGTAGATAAGGGTCTGAGAGCGAAGTAAGGCCTGAAAAGTTTAGGCCAGATCGGCAAAGTAAGCCTCCGTTTTTCTGAAATAGACGAGACCAATTACCAGTATAAGCAGGGAGGAGAAAACACTCACTAAGTCCTGCTGTAAGTGAATTTGGCCATTCTCAAGGGAAGCCCTGAAAATGTCTAAAGGCGCTGTCATTGGATTAAATGCCAGAACCCAATTGAGAATGCGATTATGGGTGATACTAACCGGATAAATAACCGGACTAAGAAACAAAAGCAATTGAATAAGAAAAGGAATAATGTAGCGGAAGTCCCGGTATTTTACATTTAGGGCTGCGAGCAGAGTCCCTGTTCCAAAGGTTGTAATGCAGGTAAGCATCACCGCCAGGGGGAAATAAATAAAGGCGTGCCAGTTAAAACCAATACCAGTAAACAGGCAGTAAAAAACAAAGACGATAAAGGCCATTAAAAAATCGAAGAGCCCACCAAGTACAGCCGAGATTGGGATAATAAGACGAGGGAAATAGATTTTTTTAATGATATTGGAATTAGATACCATGCTGTTGCCGGCATTATTCAGTCCGGATGAAAAAATACCCCATATGACAAGGCCACTGAGTGCAAAAATTTCGTAAGGAAGTTCGAGCGCGGTATAATTGGAAATAGCCTTACCAAGAAAAAAGGAAAACAGGAGAGCCATAATTAGAGGTTGAAGCACTGCCCATAAAAACCCTAAAACGGTTTGTTTGTATTTTACTTTAATATCGCGAAGTGTAAAGAAATAGAAAAGCTCACGGTACTCCCAAAGCTCGCTCAGTCCAAGGC
>CAZMHW010000507.1:0-3215 GCA_964566105.1 uncultured Akkermansia sp. | reverse complement strand
AACAGGAGGTAATAAATAAGGTACTTCTTCATCCAGGATTTAAAGATAAAAAAATGTCAGGAGAAAAGGTTTTCTACGATCTGATTTAATCCCGGTCATTCAGAAAAAAAGAGAGACTTAATTTTTTAATTAAACAAAACCACCTTTTCGTTAACCAGATTCCTTCTTATGTCATTAACTCTAAAATACTTCTCAGCTTTTAAGTAGTTTCGCGCAAAATTTTAAAACCCACCACATGAAAAAAATTCTATTTGCACTCGTACTCATTCATTTTGTAACATTTAAAAACCAGGCCCAATGTAGCTTTGGTAATTTTCCACCCAGTTATACGGTAAATCCCGGTTGGACAAACGGAGCCTGGCTTGCACAAAAATACACGCTTGCCAGTACAGCCACTTTAAGTGGACTAGGTTTAAACGCAGGTGCAGGTGCCGGTTCTATCCCTTATCGTATGGCGTTATACACCGACGTGAGCAACGCTCCCGGAAATCTGGTAGCCGCTTCCAATCAGGGCACTATCAGTGTCGGATTAAACATGGTAGGCATAGGTGCATACACTGTTATTCCTGCCGGAAGTTACTGGATCATGGCCAACTATGGCGGTTCCGGTCCTACTACCTACAGTCCGGGTGGAAATGCGATTCGTTTCCTGGCAAGTTCTTTATCATCCCTTCCAGCTAACGGTTCTACCTGGAATACAGGCTCACCTTATTTCATCGATTATTGGGCAGTGATCAACTCACCAACTGTTACTGTAAGTGGACCTACCCTGGCCTGTCTGGGTACTACGGTATCTCTTAATGCAGGTGGCGCGGTATCCTACACCTGGAATACCGGAGCTTTCAGTTCCAGTCTTTCAGTATCGCCAACAACAAACACGGTGTATACCGTATACGGATCGGGAGCAACCGGCTGCATAGGCATTGCCAGCCAATCACTTACCAGTCATGTATCACCCAATGTGACCATAAGTGGAACTAATACCGTTTGCGCAGGCTCAACCCTCAGTCAAACCGTTACCGGTGCCAGTTCATATACCTGGAGCACCGGAGCGAACACAAACACGGTTCTGTTAAGCCCTACAAGCAACACTGTTTACACCGTAACGGGATCAGATGCTGTTGGCTGCACAGGCACTGCCACAACATCCATTACCGTAAACCCTTTACCTGTTTTAACAGTCACAGGTAACACTGCTATTTGCATCGGGGCTTCAATCAACGCAACCGTTTCCGGAGCCAGCACTTACACATGGAGCACAGGAGCCAACACAACCACTCTGCAAACCTCACCAGTTACTAACACCAGTTATGCAGTGAGTGGAACAGACGGAAACGCCTGCACAGGAAGCGCCACTCTTTCCATTCAGGTAAATGCGTTACCAAGTTTAACTGTAAATTCTTCGCAACCTAGTTTATGTGTGAATGAAACAGCGAGTTTGAGTGTGACAGGTGTTACCACCTGCACCTGGAGTACCGGAGCAAATGGGTTGATTCTTGCCGTAAATCCAACAGTAAGCACTATTTACACAGTTAGTGGTACAGATGCTAACGGTTGTGTAAACACCGCAAACATTACCCAGGAAGTAAACTTATGTACCGGAATAAGCCATGAACAAACAAACTTATTCAGCGCCGTTATTTCTCCAAATCCTGGCACAGGATTTTTTACACTGAATACTAATTCTTCGGGGAAAGTTCTGGATCTTGAAATCTACAATTCCACAGGAATACTGATCAAAAAAGATCCTGATTTTTCAGGGAATTCCATCATCGATTTAAGCGCACAGGCGAAAGGTCTTTATTATGTTGTAGTGCGCACAAACGGCAATCAATTTGTGGTTAAGTTGATTAAAGAGTAGTAGTAAGTCTACCTTTCCTGTAAAAGCCTGTTTCTTTGGAAGCAGGCTTTTTTAATTTCCCTTTAAGTGGTCTGAACCAAGCTAGTCGTTTTGAATAGCGGCCAATTGCGGAACTTTGATCTTATCTGTTTTCTTAAGTCCTTCCGGTACTTCGATATTGATTCCGTCTGACAATCCTGTTTTAATAAAGCGTTTTTCAAATTTCTGCGGACTGGTTTCTACTTCCACAAAAGGTTTTTCCTTGTCAAATTGCAATACTCTTTCAGGGATCGCCATTACCTTATCCTTTTTCGCCAGAATAATATCGGCATTCGCGCTGTAACCGGCACGCAGAAAAGCGCTGTTATCCTTATTGATGGAAGCGCGGATCAGGAATTGAATGGCCCCGTTCTCTGTAACCCCTTTAGGGGCAATATACTCCAGCTTAGCCTTAAAACTTTCCTTATCAATGGCGCCAATGGTTAACACAATGTCCATTCCGGTTTGCACTTTGCCTACTTCACTCTCATCCAGTTTTCCTTCGAAGATCATCTCCCCCATGTTTGCCACAGCCGCAATGGTAGTACCTTCATTAAAAGTATTACTCTCAATCACCTGTCCTCCCTCCTTAACCGGAACATCCAACACCATACCTGTAATGGTAGATTTTACCGAAGTATTAGACACTGCTCCGGTAGATTGCGATACACCGTCCTTAATAATTTGTAATTGATTTTTGGCCGCGTCCAACTCGGTGAGATTAGATTTTAAGCGGAGATCCACCGTCTGAAATTCAGATTTGGAAATAACATTCTGATCGAACAGAACTTTGTTGCGATCGTATTCTAGTTTGGCATTATCGTAATTTACCTGTGCGGCGTTTACCCTGTTCTCGGCATTGGCCAGGTTCAGCATATTTGGAATGATCTTGATCTTGGCAATCACATCACCCTGTCTGATCTGTTGACCCGCAACGATAAATAATTTTTCAATAATACCACTCACCTGCGATTTCATATTCACTTCTTTACGCGGGGTAACAGATCCTGTTGCCACGGTCTTTTTTATAACCGATGTATCAAAAGGGCTCAGTGTTTCAAACTGCTCCGGTGGTTTTTGAGATTTTTCGTAGAGGTAATAAAAAGTCCAGATAAAACCTCCAAGCAGGATGGTCAGTAAAACGATGTTTCTTATTTTCTTTATCATATGCTGTGTTAGTTCCGCTAAGCGCGATTTAGTATTTAAGTTTATTATTCACTCCGTAAAGCTTCTACTGGTTTAATGGCTACGGCTTTGTTAGCTGGAATAAGACCGGCAATAGCGCCACTGATGATGAGTACAGTCAGTGCTTTTAATGCAACGTTCAGATCAACCG
>CAZMHW010000506.1:0-3231 GCA_964566105.1 uncultured Akkermansia sp. | reverse complement strand
GATTAATGGTCGCTTTGTCTCTTGCTTTATCTTTATTCCAATAATTTGCAAAAGTACAATGCACAAAATAATACGCGCCTCCGAGCAGGATATTTAAGCTGTGTTCCTGGCAGTTACTGATTACATTGTTTCCTCCGTATATGTTATAGGCAAGACTGTATAATCCCCACAAGCTCATGTTTTGAATCTTGGTATTGGTAATGGTTAATTGTCTCTTTTTTGCCAGTATGGAATCTTCTCCTACTAATTCACATTGAACGCCAATAAAGCCGTTTTTAATGATCGCATAATCAATAATATTCTGATCACTTCCTTCGTTAATCCAGATCCTGTCCCACTGCCCTGGTTCATCAGCAAAGTCCTTTTCCCTGCGCGCACCCTGAAAAACCACCTCTTTGTCTTTTTTACCGAGAATTTGTAACTGTCCTCCTGCAAAAACCCATAAACCGGCTTTATAGTTCATGTAAACTTTTGTTCCCTCCGGAATTCTTAGTTTCTGTCCTTCGTCTACTACAAGATAACCATAAACCACATGGGGTTTATCGTTTTTCCAAACAAACTCATTGCCGGAAACGGTATATGACTTTGGAACAGCGTTCGCAACAGAATAGGCAAAATAAGATCCGTCCTTAAATTTAATCGCGCTGTCGGGTCTGTGATAATAAGCGTCCTGGCCCCAGGCTTCCAGAATAACTTTTTGTTCGTTGCCATTTACCACAAACCGGATGGCATCCGTAATGATTAAAGGTGAATTCAGATTAGTTGGATTTACATTTACCTGAATAAAAATGTACATGCTGTCATTACCCGCAATTTCTAAATCATTAAACGAGGTACCTTTTTGTCCATCCACATTGATGATGAACTGAGAACTGCTTCCTCCTTCCAGTTCAATAGAAGATATTTTAATTTTCTGTTTATTGGTATTACGAACACGGATATTTTGGGTGGCAGAACCAATGGTGGTAAAAACCGTGTCAAATAAAACTGAATCCTGCGAGAACTGAACTTTTGCTCCGGAATCTGTAATGAACTTGTCTTTTTTGCAGGAAGAAAAATGACTCACCAAAAAAAAGAAGAGGCAGTAGCTTATGGTTTTGATAACTAATTTCACGATTTTCAAATATACAACGGATAAATTAGTTAAATAGTATCTGATAAAAAAAAAGAGGGGTAATTAGCCCCTCTTTTAAGATTTTATTACCAGACACTGATTAATGTGAAACAACAATTTTATAGTTCATTCTTTGGTCATCTTTTGTAGCTACCATAAAATAAACACCTTCTGAGAGACCTGTTATATCTGCTTTATGTTCGTTCATATCATTCAGTTGAAGAGTACGGATAACCTGCCCGATCTGATTGATCAACGAAAGAGTTAAATCACTTTCTGCTTTAACAGTAAAGAATCCAGCATTTGGATTTGGAAAAACATCTATAAAGGAAACAGCATTGTTTTGTTCTGATATTCCTGTACACTTATTCACTTTTACACTCACTGTGGCGGTAGCACTGCAACCATTGGCATCAGTACCGGTAACACTATAAAAATAAGTCACATCGGCAGGAGGTGTAATGGTTAATGTGCCGTTAGTAGAAGCCGGGCTGGTCCAGGAATAAGTGCTTGCACCACCGGCACTGAGGGTGATGGATTCTCCTTTGCAGATAACCGCCCTGTTAACATTAGCCGTAACATTCGGATTAGGATTAACACTTACGGTTACCACGGCAGAGTGGAAACAATTATACATATCCTTGGCATTAACGGTATATGAGGTAAGTACGTTGGGCGTTACAGTAATAGCTGGAAATGGCAGACCTGTACTCCAGGTGTAAGAAGTGGCGCCGCTTGCAACCAAGTTAGCTGAATTTCCAATACAGATGCCAGTATTAGATGTTACACCCAATGTAATTGTATTTACATTTACCGAAATGAGACCTCCATCAACACAGCCTTGTGGACTTGTTCCCGTGACACTATAACTGGTGGTTACTATCGGCGAATCTGTAATACTGTTTGTTGTTGGCCCATTGGCCCAGGTATAAGAACTCGCTCCGTTAGCCACAATGGTCGCCGTATTACCTACACAAAGAAGCGTGGGTGTTACCACACCTCCAATAACAGGTAAGGGACTTACAGTTACATTAATGGCGGTAGTTGAGTTACATCCTGGAAACAAGGTTCCTGAGACGGTATAAGTTGTATTAGAGGTCGGGTTAATCACGAGGCTATTTGTATTTACTCCGGGAGCCCAGGTATAGGTATTTACACCACTGGCTGTAAGCGTGGCGGATCTGTTAGGGCAATAGTAGGTTGGTCCGCTAATCGTTATAGGGGGTGCCGGTACTACACTCACCGTTACCGGTGTAAGTGGTGATAAACAGCCTAAAGTAGTATACACTTCAATTCTTCCTACGTTTCCGGATGGCTCTTGCCAGATGTCTGTCGGAGTTTGGGTGGCCAGTGGAAATTGCATACCTAAACGGGTAAGTGTAATGGCCGTAGTACCAATAGTCGTTGCAAAAACACCTGCCGATCCATAAGAAGTACTACCACCTCTTGCACCTAAAATACCAATCACGTCACCGGTATACACAGGAATGTAAACCGGAACTATTGCAGTTCCACTGATGTTCTGATCGATGTACAGCGTATTAAAACTGTTTGTTGTAGAAGAAAAAGCAGGTGGTGTAGTTGGAAATTTCATAACGGCCATAGCAGAATTCGAAGTGCCGCCTACGTCCAGAGGTACCCTTAATCCCGTGATAATAAAATCTACTGGTGCTGTAAACCACATACCCCGGGTGTTACCCGGATAGGCGCTTACAAACGCAGGAAGAGAAATAGAGGCCGTAGAGAGGCTTACCGATTGGCCTACATAATACGTGGCACTCGAAGTCAGTGTGGGTGTAGTAAAAACTGAATTGTTTGAAATGGCGTTACCTCCCCAGGAATTCGCATACCATCCCAATGCGGTATTGGTAGCATTCGCGGTGAGAGTAAAACTGGCACTTGTTGCACAGGCAGCCAGAGTATTTCCCGTAACAGCGGGTGCCGAGGGAGTTGTACATGTCTGAGCCTTTAAAAAAGCGTCCTGTGTGGTTAAAAACAAGACCGATGTAATTACAATAGAGTAGATTTTCCTCATGGTTAAAAGGGTTAAAGTATTAATAAAATTTCGCTAGAGTAAATATATCGTTCTTCAAAATGTACAGCATCCGACATATAAC
>CAZMHW010000505.1:263-3233 GCA_964566105.1 uncultured Akkermansia sp. | reverse complement strand
TGGGTACTTTTCACAGTGTTTTTGCCAAAATACTCCGGATTGAAGCTGAAAAAATAGGATACCCCAGTAATTTTACGATCTACGATACAGACGATAGTAAAAGTGTGATCAAGGAAATTTTAAAACAGTTTAACCTCGATGACAAAGTGTATAAACCGTCGCTCGTGCTCAACAGAATCAGTGATGCCAAAAATAAATTGGTCTCCCCGGCACAATACATGAATAACCCTGTAACGCAGCAGGAAGACATGAGCAGTCGTAAACCTCTGCTTGGCAAAATTTACGAAGCCTACCAACGTCGTAACTTTAAAGCCGGCGCTATGGATTTTGATGATTTGCTTTATCAGACAAATATTTTATTGAGGGATTTTCCGGATGTTTTGCTTAAATATCAGAATAAATTCAGATACATTCTGGTGGACGAGTATCAGGATACCAACTTTTCACAATACCTCATCATCAAACAACTGGCTGCCAGGTTTCAGAATATCTGCGTGGTTGGAGATGACGCGCAGAGTATTTACGCCTTCAGGGGGGCGAACATTCAAAACATTCTGAATTTCGAAAAAGATTACCCCGATCTTAAAACATTTAAACTGGAGCAAAATTACAGAAGCACAAAAACTATTGTTGGCGCTGCCAACCAGATTATTGCCAATAATAAAGACCAGTTCAAAAAAACAGTATTCACTGAAAATGAGGAGGGACTGAAACTTAAAGTAATCAAGGCGAGCTCCGATAACGAAGAAGGTCAGAAAATCATTAACAATATCTTTGAAACCCGGATGCAAAACCAGGCTAAGAATAGTGATTTCGCAATACTTTACAGAACCAATGCCCAGTCCCGCTCTTTTGAAGAATCGCTTCGTAAACTAAACATACCCTATAAAATTTACGGAGGCGTCAGTTTTTATCAGCGTAAAGAAATTAAAGACGTCCTGTCTTATTACCGTCTCACCATCAACACAAGCGATGACGAAAGTTTACGCCGAATCATCAATTACCCGGCAAGAGGCATTGGACAAACTACCATTGACAAAATTACGGTAGCCGCTGCCGAGCACGACATCAGCATGTGGACAGTCATTAGTAATCTCAAGGATTTTAATCTGGGCATCAATTCCGGCATAAGTGCAAAGATCGGTGATTTTGTAACGCAGATAAAATCATACACACTTTTGCTCCCTTACAAAGATGCGTTTGACCTTGCCAATTACATTGCGGTTAACAGTGGCGTAGTAAAAGAACTTTACACGGATAAAACACCTGAAGGAGTGAGCCGTTACGAAAACATCCAGGAACTCCTCAACGGTATCAAAGATTTTGTGGAGCAACCCAGAACCCCACAGGAAGATGAACTTAACGAAATTATTAAACCTGGGTTAAAACCTGAAACCACTGATTTACTGACGCCTGAATTAGATGTAAGCATAAAAACACTGGACGAATTTATGCAGGAAATTACACTGCTTACCAGCGTAGACAAAGAGGATGAAAAGGATACCAACAATGATAAAGTGAGCTTAATGACCATACATGCGGCAAAAGGACTCGAATTTCCTTATGTATATGTAGTTGGACTCGAAGAAAATTTATTTCCATCCCAGCTTTCCATCAATAGCAGAGCGGATCTGGAAGAAGAGCGACGCTTGTTTTATGTGGCTGTAACAAGAGCTGAAAAACAAGCTACCTTGAGTTTTGCGACGATGCGTTACCGTTTTGGAAATGTAACGTATTGCGAGCCAAGCCGGTTTATTGACGAAATTGATGATAAGTACCTGGATTATCCGGAAGAACCCGTTACTCCTGCCTTTTCGAGTAATACATTCGACAAATTCAGAGACAGTTACAATAGTCCGTCGGCTCCCGGAACAGCCATTAACTTTAATCCGAAGCCGAAAAAGCTCATTCGCTTAAATACTGGTTTGTCGAGTTCTTCTGCTCCCGTAGATCTTTCTTTAAACAAGTCGTTACAACAAGGGGACAGTGTTATGCACGAAAAGTTCGGCAAAGGACAGATTGTTTTAATGGAAGGTGGATGGCCTGAAACGAAAGCTACTATTCAGTTTGAAAAAACAGGTACAAAAAGCCTACTCCTCAAATTTGCAAGATTAACAAGGGTTTAAGAAACACTTTGAACTTCACTTATTAAAATGACAAAGCAAATGAGTGAGAAATTTTTTTTAATGATAATATTTTTTTACTTTTAGTTCAATTAAATAATTCCAACGCGCCATGAATAGAAAACTGCTTTTATTTTGTTCCAGCTTACTTTGTTCATTTTTTCTAAATGCTCAGTCTACTCAAAAAACATCAAATACATGTGGTAATACAGCCCCTCCGCAGGAATGGGAAACCTGGTTAACCAACCAGGTCGAGAAAATGAAGTTAAACATGATCGCCGGGAAAACGCAGACTGTGACCCATGAGATTCCTGTTATTGTGCACATCATATATTTCAATGAACCTATTGGAACTTATCCTAACCTCGACACGAATCAGGTGAAATCTCAAATTGCAGTTCTGAATAATGATTTTGCAGGTATAGGCTCTGGCGTTTCAAATGTACCATCGGCTTTTGCAAATCTTGTTAATAATACAGGGATTCGTTTTTGTCTTGCTTCGAAAGATCGGTCAGATGCACCCATGGTTCCAAAAGGGATTGAAAGAATCAGCGCCTCAGCAAACAGCTGGCTAAGCCCTGCTACTGCTACATTGGACCTCCAAAGCTATTTCAATAGTGTTATTATACCAAATACGTATTGGGATCCAACTAAATACCTTAACATTTGGATAAGCGATAAACCTGCAAATTATCCACTTAACGGCTTCTCTACTTATCCTCCGGGAACCAACCTTCCCGGGCTTTTTGGTGGCACTTTTGGAACCGCTACTAACGACGGCATTTGGCTCTGGGCAAAAGCTTGCGGAACTGTAGGTACGGTTCAGGCGCCAAATGATCTTGGCAGA
>CAZMHW010000505.1:0-253 GCA_964566105.1 uncultured Akkermansia sp. | reverse complement strand
ACGGAAACTGTCTTTCTGATTATTGCGGCGACACCCCGTGGTCTAAACAAGCGCACACTGGCTGTGTGTCTGTTCCCACTCCACCCGACGCCTGTGGCGTTGGAACCAGCCCTAACGGCGAAATGCCAATGAATTTTATGGACCGTAGTGACGATCAGTGTATGTACATGTTTACACCAGATCAAAATATAAGAATGCAAACAGTTCTGAGCCAAAGTCCTTTACGTTATCAACTCGGAACACATAATAAATG
>CAZMHW010000504.1:0-3234 GCA_964566105.1 uncultured Akkermansia sp. | reverse complement strand
GGTACTTGTGAATGTCTGTAAAAAAATTATCGAGGTCCAGAATAGGGTAGGCCACAAGTTGCCCTGGCCCATGGTAAGTAATATCTCCGCCTCTGTTTATTTTGTAATAAGTGGCTTCTTTTTCTTGAAGTTGTTCTTCGTTTAGTAACAGGTTTTTTTCATCCCCACTTTTACCCAGTGTATATACGTGAGGATGTTCTACAAACAACAAATAATTTTTTGTTGGAATTTGTTGATTAGTCGGAAGATCACGATTCGCAATTTTTTGTTGGATGATCCCGTTGAACAATTTCTCCTGGTAATCCCAGCAGTCCTTATAGTCCATTACTCCAAGGTCTTCGAATATGATGGTTTTGTTCTGCAGCACGGTTTATTCAGAAAAATTAAACCACAAAGTTCGCAAAGCATCTCACAATGTAACACAAAGAAAAGTTAATTAAGTTATTCCAGACTTTGTGAGCTTTGCGCATCCCTTTGTGCGCTTTGTGGTTAAACAGAATTAGAATTTCGCTAGTTCCGCTTTTAAATGATCAATTACGTTTACTTCAACAGGATCAATACCTCTCAGATCTGCTATGTAACAACTGATCCAGTCACCAATATTAATCAGATAAAAAAACTGTTCCAGTTTACTTACGCCTTTCGCTTTGATATCAATGACGCAGCTCGCATATTTTTCAAAAATCGGACGACAAACTTCGTAACGTTTTTTGGTTCTTTCATAATCAAATGACGTGTGGAATGTAACAACGGCAAAAGTGTCATTTTTAACGGTCCATCCAACTAGTTCATTATGATTCATTTCAGGAAAGGTATGATGTACACACAGCATTTTACTGTTCTCGTTAATTTGTTGCCTGAAACGCACGACCGTTCCTTCACAACTGCCAAGCGAGTATAGTACCGGAAATTTGTTGTGTAGTTTTTCCGCTATTTTCTGAGCTTCTGCTTTAATGGAAGTATTTTCAGCATCCAGCAAAGCTATACTTTTATCCAGGTCGTTAAACAAAGAAGCATTCGCAAAACCTTTTGATACAAGTACTTTGATCATTTCCACCAGCGCAAAGCCTATGCAGGAGCGTGGCGGCATTCCACCGGGAATTTCAACAAAATCGAACTGATGTTGTTTAGCCAAAGCAAGCACTTTTCCACCGCTGGTGATACATACAATTTGCGCTTTTTTTGAAATAGCAATTTGCATGGCACTTAAGGTTTCTTCTGTGTTACCAGAATAACTTGAAACGATTACCAATGTATTCTCGTTCACAAAGTCAGGTAAAAAATAATCCTTATTAATTGTAATTGGAACTTTGCAGGTGTCCGCCACCAATTCAGAAATAATGGTACCCCCAATGCCAGATCCACCGAGACCTGTGATCAAAATGTTATGAATGTTTTTACCTTCAGAAACAACTGCTTTTTCAGCAATGGCTTTGGCCTCCCTCAATTGATTGGTGAAATTCTGAACACGTGCTTTCATGTACTTTTGTTAAATTTAGAAATAGAAAGGGTTAAAGGTAATTAATAATAAATTAATCGGGCAGGGGAGCTTTAAATTTTACCTTGATCTATCAGAATTTTTGCCTTTAAAATGGCTGTCATACTTAAAGAATCTGTAATGCGTCCGTCCATCACCATGCGATAGGCTTCTTCAAACGGAAGTTTTTTTACAACCAGATCTTCGTTTTCTTCCGGTTCGGACTCGGTGAGTTCGAGGTCCTGAGCTAAATAGAGAATCCCGGACTCATCGCACACCGAATTACTGGTATGAATTCTTCCGAGTTCTGTATATTTTTTAGCGATCAGGCCGGTTTCTTCCTTTAATTCACGCTTCGCAGAATCAAGGGGATCGATTCCGAGCGGTCCGCCTCCTTCCGGAATTTCCCAGCTGTAAGCTTTGAGAGGGAAGCGCCATTGACCAACCAACCAGGTATTCCGGTCTTCGTCGAGCGGTAATACACCAATTGCGAGGTTCTTAAATCTTACAACCCCGTAAATACCTTTATTTCCTGAGGGGTTAAGTACCTGGTATTCCGTTAATTCTATCCAGGGGTTGTCGTATTTAACTTCTGAACTCAAGCTCACCCAGGAATTGCCTTCTTGTTTTTCCATTTTTTTTGATAACTAACAAGCTCACCCCCAAAAAAATCCGGGCTCACATTGTTAATATGTTGTTAATTTGTAGTATTTTAGCAACCAAATTACGTTAATTTCCGTAATAAAGGCTAAATTTTTATGAGTTTGAATACCAAACGTCTATTTTTTGTAATTATAAACTGTTTCATCTCTGCCTTCCTTAGCGCGCAAACGCTGTATTGGGTGGGTGGTTCCGGTAATTTTAACGATCCTCAACACTGGAGTTCAACCTCAGGTGGACCAACTTCTAATCTTATTCCCAATTTGAATACAGATGTGGTGTTTGATGATAATTCCAGTAAAGGTTATTTTATTGTAAATATCGCGGGAATTAATAAACTAAAAAATTTAAGAATTGAATTTAATACAAAAGGGGTAAAATTTACAGGAACTAATACAAGTTCCCTTGTGTTGTCTGGGACTATGAATCTTTCCCGTCGGGTTAAATTCGAAGCGAATTCTCAAATTTTATTTGAATCAACTTCCCTTTTACCCTTGACCATTAACTTTCAGAATCTCGTTTTAAAGAACGATGTATCGTTTGGCAATGGTAATTACATAATAGAGAATCTTCAACTAAGTGATAATAATACCATGAAGTTTGGAGGCGGAAAGTATACTTTTAATGCGGTGAGTGTTTCTGCGGGAAATATTATTAATGACAATAACAACGCTCAATTTGAATTTTATAATTCATATCTGGTCTCCCAAGGCAAGTTTAAAATTGCTCCACAGGCAAATATTAAGTCAGAATGTTTACAAGTAATGGCCGACCTTAATTCTTCTGAGAATTATTTTATTCCATCATCTTTATCAAGCTCAAAGGGATACACTTCTGTAAATACAGTTAATGTTGTGTGCCCAGTAACCATTACCTGGGCTCCTGCTTGCAGTGGCCCCTGCACAGGTATTTTAACGGTGAGCTTATCTGGATCGTGTACCAATCCTCCTTACAGTGTTCAGGCAATTAACCCTTCCTGCTCTAGCTCTCTTGCGGTATTTAATAATACAAATATTCCTTCCGTATTTACTGTAACCAATGCGTGTTATTGTTCCGCAAGTAACTACATAATTCAGGTACGTGACGGTTCCAATACC
>CAZMHW010000503.1:0-3237 GCA_964566105.1 uncultured Akkermansia sp. | reverse complement strand
GTCCTGAAGGGTTTCGTGCCCAATCCCGGGCGGTTTTGACTAAACCTCTGTTTTTAAAAAAAATCCGTATATTTGCCCGAATTTTAAAACCTTAAAATTCATTTTCAATGGCTTCCAATTTTTTAACCAATAAGTTTGTTCCGGAAGGACTGACTTACGACGATGTATTATTAGTTCCCGCTTATTCAGAAGTATTACCAAGGGAAGTAACTATTGCCTCTTATTTTACCAAGAATATTAAATTAAATACCCCAATTGTTTCCGCGGCCATGGACACGGTTACAGAACATAGCCTGGCTATTGCGATTGCCCAGGAAGGTGGAATTGGCGTGTTGCATAAAAACATGACCATTGCCGAACAAGCTGATCAGGTGCGCAAAGTAAAACGCAGTGAAAGTGGTATGATCCTTGATCCTGTTACTATTCATGAGGATGCTACCATTGGTGACGCTGTAAAACTTATGGGTGATAACAAAATAGGTGGAATACCTATTGTGGATGATAAAAACAAACTCCTTGGGATAGTTACCAGTCGCGATTTAAGGTTTGAAAAGGATTTTAAAAAGCCTGTTGTACAGGTAATGACCCCTTACGCTAAATTAATTACAGGACCCTTTGGTATTACCTTAAAAAAGGCAGAGGAAATCCTTCAGGAGCATAAAATTGAAAAACTGCCGATTGTTGACAAGGCAAATAAGTTGGTGGGATTGATCACCTATAAGGATATGATCAAAATGAAAGTTCGCCCAAACGCTGCAAAAGATGAACGTGGACGTTTGCGTGTTGCCGCTGCCGTTGGTGTTACAGCAGACACTATGGAGCGTGTGGACGCGCTCGTGAATGCCGGTGTTGACGCCGTTATTATTGATACGGCGCATGGCCACAGCAAGGGAGTTATTAATAAATTAAAAGAGGTTAAGAAAAAACACAAAAATCTTCAGGTTATTGTTGGGAACATTGCAACCGGTCAGGCTGCGCTGGATCTTGTGAAAGCGGGAGCAGATGCCGTTAAAGTGGGAATTGGACCTGGATCTATTTGTACTACCCGTGTTATTGCAGGTGTAGGTGTTCCTCAGCTTTCCGCTATTTTAGATGTAGCCAATGCCTTAAAAGGAACAGGAGTTCCTCTGATTGCCGATGGTGGTATTCGTTTTACAGGAGACGTAGTAAAAGCTCTGGCGGCAGGCGCAGGTACTGTAATGATGGGCGGAATGTTTGCAGGTACGGAAGAAAGTCCGGGAGAAACCATCATTTTTGAAGGAAGGAAATTTAAATCCTACCGTGGTATGGGTTCTTTGGAAGCCATGCAAAAGGGTAGCAAAGACAGGTACTTTCAGGATGCGGAAGACGATATTAAAAAATTGGTTCCTGAGGGAATCAGTGGACGTGTACCATACAAAGGAAATCTTTCGGAAATAATTTACCAGGTAATAGGCGGATTAAAAGCGGGTATGGGTTATTGCGGTGCAAAGGATATTAAAGCCTTACAAGCTGCAAAGTTTATCAGAATTACAGCCGCGGGAGTTAAAGAAAGTCATCCACACGATGTAGTTATTACACGTGAAGCACCGAATTATAGCAGATAATTATTAATTATTAGTCTTTAGTGTTGAGTTTTTAATAGTTTGAGTATTAAAAACTAAAAACTAAGAATTAGAAACTAAAAAATATGGTATTACCAATAGTTGTTTATGGAGATCCTGTACTGAGGAAAGTAGGGGTTGACATCGATAAAAATTACGAAGGTCTTGAGCAGTTGATAAAAGACATGTTTGAAACCATGTACAAGGCCAAAGGTGTTGGCTTAGCCGCGCCGCAGGTTGGGAAGGCTATTCGTTTGTTTATAGTGGACACGCATCCTTTTGCTGAGGTAGATGAGGACGATGATGAAGAGGATGAGGAATTCACTCCCGCGCAACGCAAAGAACTTGAAGCTTTTAAAAAAGTATTCATCAATGCACGCATTTTAGAGGAAGAAGGAACTGAATGGAAGTTTAATGAAGGGTGTTTGAGTATTCCAAAAATAAGGGAAGATGTGAGTCGCAAGCCTGAAATTGAAATTGAATATTACGATGAGAAATTCGTAAAACACGTAGAGAAATACAAAGGGGTTATTGCAAGGGTTATTCAACACGAATACGATCATATTGAAGGAAAATTATTCACTGACAAGATCAGCCCCTTTAAACGGAAAATGATTTCGGGCAAACTGAACGATATCGCCAACGGTAAAATTCACGCAGATTACAAGACGAAAGTTTATAAACCCAAAAAATAAATTCCATGCTCAGAAATCTGATCTCGGTTTTAGTAGTACTACTTGTTTCAGTTTTCGTTTCCTGTTCTGCACCTGTATCTGAAAAAAACAAGGAAGGGGTGGCAAAAAGGGATAGCCAGGAATACCTTGCGAAAAACTACTTTACCGATTGCAAACACTTATACGCCGAGGCGCGTAGAATGGATAGCATTCTGCTAACTCAAACGGAGGTTAATAAATCGTCGGCCACCACGGCGATAAAAGCCTTTACCGATTTTGCCTTTTATTGCCAGACGGACAGTCTGAGTCCGGTTTTTCTCATTAAAACAGCTCAGGTAGCCCGGGCCATTAATAACATTCCCCAGGCCAAACTGGTTCTGGACCGATGTATAGAAACCTATCCTTCGTTTAGTAACCGTCCGGCTGCTATGTTTTTGCTCGCTCAGTTATACGATGAGGATAGTTATCTTAACAATGAATACGAAGCGGAGAAGATTTATAAGCAGATCATCGACGAGTATCCAAAAAGCGATTGGGCATTAAGTGCGAAGGGAGCCATTCAGTTTCTTGGCAAAAGCGATGAAGAGATTGTGAAAGAGTTTAAGAAGAAGAAAAAATAAACGGACTCACGGTAACAGTATTTAAAAACATGGAACATTCACATCCTCCAAAACAATTGCTAACCATTGGTATTCTTGGTGCTGTGGCAGTTGCTCTGGGCGCTCTGGGCGCTCACGCTTTAAAAAATCAATTACCGGGTGGCCTGATAACGGTTGATCAGTTAAACGGATTTGATACGGCAGTAAAATATCAGATGTATCATACTCTGGCAATGTTGCTGGTGGTGATATTGAAAAGAACTTCTCCACATAAGTTTCTCAATTTGGCCTACACTCTTTTTTTCTGGGGAATTATTTTGTTTAGCGGCTCCCTTTATTTTTTATGTACCCGTGGATTAATGGGCATAGACGGGTTAAAAG
>CAZMHW010000502.1:0-3242 GCA_964566105.1 uncultured Akkermansia sp. | reverse complement strand
GAATTTATTACAGGTTCCAATTTCCGGAAAGAAGGTTCTTCCTGCACAGTGATTACAACACCCTGCAGGGAAGGAAAATAAAGGTGATTTAAACGTGTTCTCAAAAAATTATTCTGAAAACCTCCGTTAAACTCGGTATTTAATATTCCCGTCTCTTCCTCATACTGAAAAGGGATCAGGTACTTTAACCTGCCGTA
Source organism: uncultured Akkermansia sp. (assembly GCA_964566105.1). Classification (GTDB taxonomy): domain Bacteria; phylum Bacteroidota; class Bacteroidia; order B-17B0; family Aurantibacillaceae; genus Aurantibacillus. The sequence goes on along the minus strand of CAZMHW010000502.1, from coordinate 3,045 downwards.
ATAAAAATCAGTTAAATCTTTTTCATTCACCCGCCACAATCCGTAGTTGGAAGTCATATAGATATAACCGTAACCATCGTTTGCCAGACAAAATATATCAATATTCAGCTTCGAATTTTTAATGTCGTTTATACTCGTGAGTTTTGACTTGTGATAACAGTACAAACCTCCACCGTAAGTACCAATCCACAATTTACCCTCCTCGTCTTCAAAAAAGGCCCTCACTTCTTTGCCCCTCAGGCCCTGATCCTTACCAATATGCGTTAGGAGCTTCCCATTTTTATTTACGATGTAAACGCCCGAACTACCACCAATACAAATATTCTGATTTCGGAGTTCGTAAAAACTAATAACAATGCCCTCCACCTCCCCTTGCAGAAAAGGTCTAATTGTTTTAAAAGACATTCCCCGCGCAATTCCATTGCTGGTACCTATCCAGATGTTTCCGTAACTATCCTGAAAACTAGCATGCACGTTAGGGTTGGGTAGATTGTAGGGGCAGGTCAATGAATCCACTCGTTCCTTTTCTTTGTAAATAAGAACGCCTTTACCCCAGGTACCGAGGAATAGCTGGTTGTTTATTTCTGCTAACGATGCCAGGCTCGCGTGCACGGTAATATAGGGATACACAGTATCAATACTCATTTTATAAACTTTACCTCCAGGTTCGGCAACCAACACATTGCCTGTCCTCGTTCTGATAATTGAACTGAGGGAAGAAGCCTCTCCAAAACCTTGTGTACCACAAAAACTGTAATTGTTTTTTATCTGAAGCTTCAAAAGCCCCTTATCGCCGGTGCCTACAAACAAACAATTCTCTCTTGGATCAAAATACAATGCTTGTAAAAAACTGGTAGGAAAAGCGCTTTTTTTAGAATAATGATCGGTAAAATCTTCATTTACTTCATATAAGCCCCTGTTCGTTGCCAGAAAAAACTCATCCTTCGAAGTAAAGGCCAGGTCTGTACATACCAGATCGTCTTCATATACACTCACATCCAACACTTTCCTAACCACAGTACCTTCTAACTTAAACACAGCCTGCCTGCTCAAAGCATACACACTATTGTCGTAAGGGTTAAGTTTGTAGTGATAACACTCCACGTCTAATATCTTCTGGCTTTTTTTATCTTTCTTGTCGTAAAAGAAAATTCCGTCTTTGTTGGTTATGTAAAATTTACCTGCCTTATAACAGATACGGGCGGCATCTTTTACGCCACTCTGAAACAACTCATGACTGGAGAACCCTGACAGATCGGTAACACTAACAAGCCCTTTAGTGTCGATAAAAAACACACTGTCTTTTTCGTAGGTAAACGTATTAGGACCTTTGATAGGTTTGAATTCAGGATACACTTCGTAAGCCTCTCCAGCGCTAGTTCTGGCAAAAAGCGCGTTTAATTTGGAACTCCAGAAAAGCTTACTGTACGCGTGAGACTTATAAGAACTTCCTTGTATAAATGTTGTAAACTCACTGCCATTGTATTCCAGAATACCGCTGGCGGTTGCAATAATGAGATTACCGTTCTCTTTCGGGATGATATTTAAAACCTGGCTTTGCGGCAAGCCGTTTTTTGTAGAAAACTGGGTAATTGTAAACGGAATTTTAATGTCAAGACTTTGTTCAATTAACTGACCATTGTTTTGAGAATATGCCGGTATTATTAAACATAAAACAATGCCATAAAAGAACAAAAGTTTAATACGCATATCTGCAATGAATTTCCTCTAAGTTGAACGATAAAAGTATAAAATAAACTGTGATTTCCGAGAATAAAATATAATCTTTCTCACTTATTATTGTAACGACTCAATTACTAACTTTAGACCGAATTTGAACCATTCTTAAGCTTCTTCAAAAAAATCACACCACTCTGAATAGCCCTTGCATAAAGAACTTCACGATCTTCTCTCAGGAACATTTCACACAATACACTCTCTTGTTTAAAATACTTCTAAAGTGCTTAGTGAAAAAATCAAAAACAAAACCGCAGTTATTGTTTAATTAACTCGAATGTAAAAAGGAGCTTTCTTTTTGCATTCTCTCTGAATTAAAAATTGTTACTTCGCCCACCGATTTTTTTTGATAACAAAAAAACCACCTCTCATTTTTTCACTGCGGTCTTCTTAAAAAATACGGTCCAAACTATTCTGCCTAAACAGAATTCTTAGAGTTAAAAATGATAAAATGAAACAGGATATGAAAAAAGTTTACAGCTTAATTGTATTATCGGCATTATTCTGCCTATCAGTTACAGCACAGGTAATAACGCCTTTTGCCATAAAAAAACAAGTTACCCAAAAGGGAGGAATTGTTTATTTGGCCAACGTAGCAACGCATTGTGCCGTGAACCCAACTTCCGCATCGGGTTCCTGCCTGAGTGGTGCGAACGAAGTACCTCCATCAGGATCGTATCAGGACAATAGTTTTAATGCAGTGCATGTAGATATTGATGGCGACGCAACCACCTATATGTCTTCCAGCGACAGCTTAAACCTACCTGTCTGTAGCGAAATTTCATGGGTTGGCCTTTTCTGGGGAGCCAGTCTTGGCAATCTTGCTACATCCACATCAAGTTACACCTCCATTAAAATAAAAGCAAACAACGGCACTTATCAAAGTGTAACAGCAAGTAATACACAAACCAATAGTGTTGGCTTTACTACCTACCATTGCTTTGCCAACATCACAAACATCGTAAAAACAGCGGGTATACGCGCACGCTTTACCGTGGCCAACATTTTTACGGATCAAATTGGACAATCGAATAAATTTGGTAGCTGGACCATGGTGGTGATTTACAAGAACGACCTCCAGAACATGCGTCAGTTAACCTGCTTTGAGGGGTTGGCGAATGTTTCCGGAACTTCCACGGTAAACATTCCCATTTCGGGTTTCCTAACTCCGCTGAGTGGTCCCGTAACTTTTGAAACCGGTATTTATGTGCACGATGGAGACCGTGGCCTCACAGGTGATAACCTTAATTTTAACGGAGGTACTGGTTTCGTAAGTATTACCAATACGTTAAACCCCTTAAACAACCT
>CAZMHW010000501.1:0-3246 GCA_964566105.1 uncultured Akkermansia sp. | reverse complement strand
GCTCTTTGGTTCCTTCTTTTTCCGGATTGAGGTCAAAGATCTTATTTTGTTTTTCCTGAATAGCATGAATGAGATCCTGGGGCGAGATGTATACATCTTCAGGAGAGAGTTCTAGTTTTTGGATCTTTTTACTGGATCCTTTGTCCACTACGGTTACAAAATTACGGGGCATCAATACCGGAAATAACACGCCAGCCGAATCAAAGAAACGCTTAAACTCCAGCCAGTAAGCGAGTTCGCCCGGACCGCCCACATAGGCCAGGTTGGGGAGAATTTTTTGCTGGTAAAGAGGGCGTAAAACCACGTTGGGACTTATGCGTTCAGGAGAGTTCTCAAGAATATTTTCCAGTTCTTCTTTGTTAAAAAAACGGTCGGTTCCCACCAGGTTATAACGGTCGCCTTGTTGTTCAATACGTGTCCGCAAACCTTTTTCAACATAAAAACAATTGATGCCGCGTGGATTTACCTGTGCGTGATAATGGAGCGCGGTTAATTCTTTAATGCTTTCATTTACCCGTTCAAAGGCTGTATGCTGGAAAAGATCGTTTTTTAATTCTTCCTTAAATTGTTTTTTGAAACGAGCGTCATTTCCGTCTAACACCACAAGTCCGTACTGGCCAAAAAGTTCGTTCACCAGAAAACGTGTGGCATCGGCAAGTGTTTTGTGTTTTAAATAGGCTTTTTCAAAAAGAGAAGTCAAAAAATCCGCGTTTTCAGACCTTCCAAAAAGTTGTTGTATCTCCGGGTATAGTTGTTGCAGTTCAGTAGTGTTAAAATCTCCTACCGCGCCTTGCTGCCCGCTTTTCCAGATGATGTTTTTTCCGAGGGAGTTAAAGTTGTTCACCTCTTCAAAGTCATGGTCTTCACTGGCCATCCAATACACCGGTACAAAATCGTACGAGGGAAATTGTTCTTTCAATTTTTCGGCGAGATTAATAGTGGAAAAGATCTTATAAACGAAATAAAGCGGACCGGTAAAGAGGCAGAGCTGATGTCCTGTCGTTACAGTGTAAGTAGTGCGTTGTTTTAATTTAAGTATGTTGTTAGTGCTAAGTTCGCTACCATTAGCTACACACAAACTTTGCTGATGCAGGATGTCGGATAGTTCATTCCTGTTGAAAGAGTTATACGGATTGGTATTAAGAAGCTGTTCAAAGCCTTGCTTATCAGGAAAGTAGCTGTAAAAGGAATTGAGTTGTTGGTTTTTGCTGAGGTAATCATAAACCAGAGTATTCAGAACACCGGAGTGTTTATAATCGATGTTGTTTTTTTTGAACATAGGGTTAAAGTTTGTTTCCAAATGCGAGATCTCCTGCATCTCCTAGTCCCGGAACAATATAAGCTTGTGCCGTTAATTCCTGATCAATGGCGCCACACCAGAGCGTGTAATGAGGAGAAGGCATGTTATTTTTTACGTATTCTATTCCCTCAGCGCTCGCGATGGCCGATACCAAATGTGTGTGTTTGGGAATGCCTTTTTTCAAAAGAGATTTGTAGGCAAGTACCAAAGACGAACCAGAGGCTAACATAGGATCACATAGTATCAGGGTTTTGTCCGTGAGGTCGGGACAGGTGGTGTATTCTACGGCGATTTCGAAGGTGTTGTTTTTATGATGTTTGCGGTACGCACCAATAAATGCGCTCTGGGCTTTGTCAAAATAATTTAATACGCCACTGTGCAAGGGTAAGCCGGCTCTTAAGATGGTGGCCACCACAGGTTGATCACTCAGGTGTTTACTGTCAGCAATACCAAGAGGCGTAGTGGTCTCAGAGGGTACATAGTTAAGTGTTTTACTGATTTCGTAAGCAAAGACTTCACCAATGCGTTCAAGATTTCTTCTGAAACGCATGCTGTCCTTTTGAACGTTTACATCCCGTATTTCAGCAATGAACTGATGAAGGATGGAGTTTTGAAGCGCTAAATGATGTATCATAGGGTTAAGTTTTACCTGTTGTAGTATTTAAAGTTCAGTTACACTAATCAGCACTGGCACGTTTCAGATCAACAGCGTTCAATAATCACGGCATAGCCCTGTCCAACTCCAATACACATGGTTACCAGCGCGTATTGTTTATTGTGAAGATGTAAATCAATGGCCGCAGAGTTCAAAATACGGGCACCGCTCATTCCCAGAGGATGTCCAAGGGCAATAGCTCCACCGTTCACATTCAGGCGTTCATCGTTGTCTGCAAGTCCCCATGCACGCGTGCACGCGAGACTCTGAGCCGCAAACGCTTCATTAAGTTCTATTAATCCCAGATCTTTAAAAGTCAAACCGGCACGTTTAAGTGCTTTGTTAGCGGCCTCTACAGGACCAATACCCATGATTCGGGGTTCCACGCCAGCAGCAGCACTCGATACAATGCGGGCCAGAGGTTTTAAATTATTTTTTTTGATACCTTTTTCACTCGCCAATAATAAAGCGGCGGCACCGTCATTCAGGCCACTGGCATTACCAGCCGTTACTGTGCCATCTTTACGGAATGAAGGTTTTAAACTACTCAGGCCTTCGAGTGTGGTTTTTGGTTTTGAAAACTCATCCTTCGCAAAAAGAATGGGATCTCCTTTTCTCTGAGGGATTTCAAGTGCCACAATCTCTTTTTCAAAACGTTTGTTTTCCACAGCCTTCGCTGCTTTCTGTTGACTCCACAACGCGAATTGATCCTGATCGGCCCTGTTAATATTGTATTTTTCAGCAACATTCTCCGCGGTTTCTCCCATGGCATCTACCCCAAAAAGTTCTTTCATTTTTGGATTGATAAAACGCCAGCCAAAACTGCTGTCGTATAATTGCTGGTCACGTCCGTAAGCACTGGAGGCTTTACTCATAATAAGAGGGCCCCGTGTCATGTTCTCCACTCCGGATGCAATCATTAAATCTTCGTCACCCACCTGAATGGCTCTTGCCGCGTCTATAGAAGCACTCAAGCCACTGGCACACAAACGGTTTACAGTTTGCCCGGGAACGGTAACAGGAAGTCCAGCCAGCAGACTTGCCATTCTCGCCACGTTGCGGTTATCTTCTCCGGCCTGATTCGCACAACCCATGATCACATCACCTACTTGCGCAAAATCGACGCCTGCATTTTTTTTAATAAGCTCTTTTAAAACAAATGCTGCCAGATCATCTGTTCTAACAGCAGATAAGGTGCCACCAAAATTTCCAATGGCTGTTCTCACGCCATTTATAATGTATGCTTGTTCCATAATGTCTTTGTAGCTTGTAAAGATAAAGATATTATCCC
>CAZMHW010000500.1:2893-3253 GCA_964566105.1 uncultured Akkermansia sp. | reverse complement strand
ATCCAGGAATGCAACTCGGGCAACGACTCCGCCTCGTTAAAAAGAGGGATAACAATTGAAATATCCATAAAAACTGCGCTAATAACGCATTTAATTCTCTACAAATTTTGCGAAATTTCTTTAGTTTTTAAAATAATTGTTAATTTTGCGCGGGGTAAGTCTTTCACGACCAGCTCCTGCTGAATCCCCCAGGCTGGGAACGGAGCAAGGGTATGCGGTTGAGCGGTGCGATGGAAGTAGCTTACCCATTTTTTATTTCCCATAAGCCATTCGGCCATTTCTTTTAATTTCATTCACTCAGTCAAACGTACCGTTCACTCAAAATTTGGCAGATTTTAACATTTCCCTCAGGTGATTTAG
>CAZMHW010000500.1:0-2883 GCA_964566105.1 uncultured Akkermansia sp. | reverse complement strand
GTCTACATTTGTTAAACAATCTAAAAAAACTGCGCCATAGAATAGACATTTACTAGCAATTAAAGTTCAATTAAAAGCAAGTAAACCTATGTCTATTCAGTCATTAAACGATAATGAGTTAGTTCAACTCTACATTGGCGGCAACGAAGATTCACTTTCCGTTTTGTTACACCGACACAAGAGAAAAATTTTTTCCTCCATTATTGTTGTGGTTAAAGATCAACAACTGGCAGAAGATGTGTTTCAGGATACGTTTTTTAAAGTGATACAAACTTTAAAAAGAGGACAGTACAACGAAGAGGGCAAGTTCTTACCATGGGTTATCCGTATTGCCAGGAATCTGATCATTGACCATTTTAGAAGAGCTAAAAAAATGCCGCCGGTTCCGGTTTATATTAACGATGAAGGCGAAGAAGTAAGTGTTTTTAACACCTTGGCGAGCGACAACGATGAACAGAATAACATCGAAACCAATAAGTTCAAAAAAAGCATACGGAATCTGATCAATGAACTCCCTCCGGACCAACGGGAGGTAGTGCTGATGCGCATATATTACGATATGAGTTTTAAAGAAATTTCCGAATTCACCAACGTGTCTATTAACACGGCTCTGGGTAGAATGCGTTACGCTTTGTTTAATCTCAAAAAAATGATTGAGGAGCGCAACATGGAAGTGGTTTTGAGATAACTCCACCACCCCTATTTGTTCTTTCTACCCCCCTCTTTCTCACGTTTTATCTACTAGCAAGATTCGTCCGGATTCAAGGTACACTGTGATCGTATGGGTTCTGCCTCCTGTAAACCCACCTGGTTTATCCAGGTTATTCTGTGATCTACCGGTGAAACACGAAGGGTAAAATCTGTTTATAAAATCAGAAGAATAAAACAGGTATTTTGGTTGCCTTTAGCCAAGAAAATCCCTATTTTTGCACCTCTTAAAATTAAAGCAGGTAATTTTAATCGTTTTTGATCAGGATTTTTGAGAAAACACCATTAAAATGAAGCAAAACATAAAACTCGACTACCTATGAAAATTTTAGTTGCCATTAGCAATGTACCTGATACCACTACGAAAATTCAGTTTACCGATGGTGGGGCCAAATTTAATGCGGCTGGTGTTACTTTTGTAATTAATCCTTATGATGAGTGGTACGCCCTGGTGCGCGCCCTTGAGTTAAAAGAAGCGAATCTTGCTGAAAAAGTAACGCTTTTGCATGTAGGTTTGGCCGATAGCGAAGCTACCATCCGTAAAGGATTGGCTTTGGGCGCTGATGACGCAGTGAGAATTGACGCAGATGGTCCGGATGCATTATTTGTAGCTGAACAGATTGCGGCTTATGCAAAAACCAACGGTTACGAATTAGTGTTGGTAGGTAAAGAAACGATCAGTTATAACGGTTCTTCCGTAGGTGCTATGATAGCGGGAAGCATGGATCTTCCTTTTGTATCCCTGGCAACCAAGCTGGATCTGGCTGGGAATAAAGCAACGATCGAACACGATATTGATGGCGGAACCCAGGTGGTAGAATGCGAATTGCCAATGGTAGTGAGTTGTGCCAAAGGAATGGCGGAACAACGCATTCCAAACATGAGGGGAATTATGGCGGCACGTACCAAACCGTTGACCGTTGTAGCGGCCACGGCTTCTGCCCCACTCACTTCGGTAAAATCGTTTACGCTGAGCGCTGGTCGCACCGCTGTTAAAATGATTGGTGAAGATAACCTGGACGAATTGGTTAACCTCTTACACACCGAAGCCAAGGTGATCTAATTCATTAAATTATACATTGCTTAAAGAAAACATATTATGTCTATACTTGTATACACTGAAATAAATAAAGGCCGCGTAAAAAAAGCATCGTTAGAATGTGTGAATTACGCTTCTAAAATTACTGAGTTAACCGGTTCCACCGTTACAGCCCTGGTAAATAACGCGGACGCAGCTCAACTGGAAGAAATTGGAAAAGCCGGTGCTTCAAAGATTCTTTCTCTTAAGAACGATAAATTAAATTCTGACAGTATGCTTATCAGCGCTGCTGTTGAACAGGCCGCTAAGGCTGAAAATGCCAAAGTAATTATTTTCGCATTTGATATCGTAGGTAAAGCGGTAGCGCCAAGGTTATCTGCAAAATTAAAAGCAGGACTTGTTGCCGGCGCGGTAGATTATCCCGTTGTAAATGGCAACACCTTTGAGGTAACAAAAAATGTCTTCTCAGGTAAAGCCACCGCAGTTTATACCATTCACAGTGACATTAAACTGATTTCTTTATTGCCAAACAGTTTCCCTGTTAAACTGGGAGAAAATAAAGCAAGTGTTACAGATTTCAGTGTGGATTTATCCAGTGTGGTTTCGCGCATTGTGATTAAAGAAGTAAAATCAAACGATGCAGGCGGTATGATTCCATTGCCTGAAGCGGAATTGGTAGTAAGTGCCGGTCGTGGTATGAAGGGACCTGAAAATTGGGGCATGATCGAGGAACTAGCCGGTTCATTAGGTGCCACCACTGCCTGCTCCCGTCCGGTAGCTGATATGCACTGGAGACCACATCATGAGCACGTAGGTCAAACAGGTGTCGCCATCCGTCCAAACTTATACATTGCTATCGGAATTTCCGGAGCCATCCAGCATCTGGCCGGTGTTAACGGAAGTAAAACCATTGTGGTTATTAACAACGACAAGGAAGCTCCTTTCTTTAAATCGGCGGATTATGGAATAGTTGGGGATGCGTTTAGCATTGTTCCTAAACTGACGGCTGCCATTAAAAAATTTAAAGCAAACCAAAATTAAGCCAGATTTTTTTCTTAAATTAGAATTCAGTTAATGAAGAAGGTTCGATTAGAAATTGTTGGATTATCCTACAGCCAAACCCAAAGCGGGGCCTA
>CAZMHW010000499.1:0-3256 GCA_964566105.1 uncultured Akkermansia sp. | reverse complement strand
CTGTAGAGCAGGATGGAGGGCTTATTACCTTTAAGGAACTCAAGGACGGTGTTGTTACAGTTCAAATGCGCGGGAGCTGCAGCGGTTGCCCAAGCAGCACCATGACGCTGAAAGCCGGGATCGAAGCGCTCTTGAAACGGCTTTTACCGGAGGACGTGAAGCAGGTGGTGAGCGAAGCCCTGTAATCAAAATCAGTCTTAAATTAAAACAGAACCCACTTAGTTAACCGAGTATCTATGATAAAACCATCTTTTGACGAAATTTATATGGACCTTGCCTCAAAACTGGCACTCCGGTCACATTGTGTAAAGGCTCAGGTAGGAGCTGTCCTCACAAAAGATACCCGTATCGTGTCCCTTGGTTATAATGGTCCACCGGCCGGAACCCACAACTGTGATATTGAATGGCCGGAAGAAGGTTGTCCACGTGACAGTAAGGGCAGCTGCTCTTTAGCGCTTCATGCTGAACAGAACGCCATATTGTACGCTACAAAAAATAACGTAAGTATGGAAGGCGCAACTTTGTATGTTACCCTTTCACCCTGCATAGCCTGTGCCAGGGTAATTTTTACCATTGGTATTAAGAAAGTTTATTTTAAAGACAGCTATGCCAGTTTTAAAGGCTTAAAAAACGATGAAGGAGTTGATTTTCTGCGGCGTTTTGGGGTAGAAGTAGTTCAATATGTAAAATAGAGTGTTCTCAAAACACATACTTTTCACAGGATTAATTTTCCTGTTGTCTTTTTCAGCACAATCTCAGGAAAAAGGAACAGGTCCACGTGAAAAAACATTTAAGCAGGAATTAAAGACCAACCGGCAAATTCGAAAGGAAGCCAGGGAAAAAAGAAGAATTCACCGGGCCGAAAAAAAGGCCATCAAACAATACCATAAACGTTTACAAACCAAACAGGTTCGTAAGCGTATGAAAGCAAGCAGAAAAGCTGCCATCCGTCACAACGAGAACAAACGCGAGTTCTTTCTTAAACGCTGGTTTAGAGGCAAAAAAAGACGTTAAAATAAGCTTCTTGCCATTTACGATCATTATTTAACCACTTATCAATTTCATTTTACCACAATAAAATGTGTTAATTTTATTTAAACACATCCTGATTAAATTTACTTAAAATTAAAATTTTGTTAAGAGAGTCTTCGAAGTTTAATAGATTGAAAACCATGATTTTAATAAAAAACAGACAAGTTTTTTTGTTATATAACGCAGGGGTTTATAAATTTAAGGCTTTACAAAACGAGATATTAAGGTAATTTAACACTATATGAAGAAGATTTATTTAGCAGTTGTATTGGTTCTTTTTGCAAGCTTATCAGCTTTAGCTCAAAACGATAACGGGGCAATAAAGATCCTTTTGAAGGACAAGAGTACCGGCGAGGCTATCCCTTTTGCCAATGTGGTGGCCTACAAAGACGGTGTTCAGGTAGGTGTTTCAACCACGAACATGGATGGGGAGGCATTTATAAAGCCACTCACTCCCGGAAAGTACACAGTTAAAGGTATTTATGTAGGGTATCAGCCTGCAGAGGTAACGAATGTTGTTGTGGGAGAAGGGAAGACCGCGTACATTACCATTCCTCTTGCTAACGGAGAAGGTGTAAATCTTGAAACTGTGGATGTAGTTGCCTATCAGGTACCTTTAATTGACCCGGATACCAAATCCGGAGCGACCGTAACCCGTGAAGATTACCAGAACCTAGCTACCAAAGACGTTAACTCAGTGGCGGCAACAACTGCCGGTGTTTATCAGGCTGACGAAGGAAAAGGAATTAACATTCGTGGTGGACGTGATAATAACGCTACTTATTTTGTGGATGGTGTGAAAGTATTTGGTACCCCTCGATTGCCACAACAATCAATTGAACAACTTCAGGTAATCACCGGTGGTGTTCCTGCAAGTTACGGGGATCTTACGTCGGGGGCTATTTCGATTTCAACCCGGGGACCTCAGTCTAAATTTTTCGGGGGCGTAGAATTAATCTCTTCCCAATTAACAGATAAATTTGGTTACAACTCTTTGGGTTTCAGTTTCGGTGGACCTATCTTCAAAAAGAGAGACTCAACCCGCAGAACGGTTTTAGGTTTCTTCATTTCAGGTCAGGGTAACTATATCAAAGAACCTAGTCCTTCTTTTGTGCCAATTTACGTATTGAAAGATGAAAAACTTCAGGAATTAAAAGACAACCCTTTAACTCTGTCACGGTCAGGAACGGGTTATGTGCGTACTTCTGAATTTGTTACTAAAAACGACATGACCACCCAAAGATTCCGTCCAAATGCAGTATCAAGATCTTTGTCTTTAAATGGAAAATTGGATTACCAACCAACAGCCAATACAAATATTACACTCGGTGGTTTTTATGAGTATGCCGATAACATGAACGCAGCAGCTGGAAATAGCCTGTTCAACTCCAATAACAACTCTAAAACCACCAATAGAAATGCCAGGATAAACGCTTCCATTACTCAAAAATTTGGAAATTCAACGGCTGACAAGAGTAAAACCCAATCCTTATTGTCTAACTCTTATTTCAAATTTTTGGCCAGCTACGAAAACTTCCTGAATAAAACAGAAAGTGCACAGCATAAGGATAATGCTTTCGATTATGGCTACATTGGGAAATTTGAAATTCCTTTTACGGACCAAAATAATGCAAGAAATTACGATTTCGACAAGGAATACCAGATCGGCAATCAAACCATTCAGTCTTATACTTATACCGGTCGTGTAGCTCAGTCTGTTCAATTCACTCCGGGAACCAAAAATCCTGATGCAGCGCTTTACACCAGCTGGCTTGCCAGTAACGTAGATCCAATCATTAGAAATCTGGGATTTTTCAGTATGGATTTTATCTCTGCCAACAACGGTCTTAGAAATGGAGACCTGCCTTCTTCTATTTATGGTCTTTATAATAATTTTGGAGCAGGTGCTGCGGGTTATTCCAAAACTATTAACGAACAATTCAGGATCGCTTCCAGTTTTAATACAGACGTTAAGAACCATGCCATTACCGTGGGTATCGAATTCGATCAGCGTTCTTTGAGCTTTTATGGTATCAACGCTACCGGTTTGTGGACAAGGATGAGACAGATCGTAAATAACCATACAAGAGAATTGGATAAATCTAATCCTATACTTAATACGGAACTTTCCGGTTTAATTCCTTACTACTATTACGATAACCTTTATCAGGAAAGTCAACAAACGCAATTCTCGGAAAAACTTCTTGAAATACTGGGCTTACCG
>CAZMHW010000498.1:0-3293 GCA_964566105.1 uncultured Akkermansia sp. | reverse complement strand
ATGTATTGTAGTCATAAAACCTATTGGTGAAAACACCAACAGGGGCTGTGAAAAAACACCAACAGGGGCTGTGAAAGTCGCTTTTTTTGGTGAACCCCGGAAGATTACGACTGCTCCGTTAATAAACCATACGGATACTATAAACTGTGCCAGTTAATGGAATAGCATCGAGACCTGTTTTAAAAAAATCATTGATCTGTCCGGTTGAGTTTATAATACTTTCAAAAGGCGGACTTCCGGTCAGACAAGAAAAATTCCAGGAACCTGTCATCAGGGTTGCAAAACCAAGACTCATTATTCTGGAGTTATTTTCCGCTACCAGTGGAATGGTGATCTTACCGATATGGATTTCAACGAGACCATTTTCGTAAAGCCAAAGTTGAGAATGAGCGTACACAGAAGAGCCCGTTGTTTCCCACTGGATCTTACAAACCGGACCTTTCAGCGAACTTTCTGTTTTAAAACATACACGAGACTCCAGTGAGTTAGAATTAATGTTAACGTGACACGCATAAATCCTTTGCGCTTCAAAAGCCCTGTCATAAGTTAAATAACCATTCGCGCCACAGTAAACACTGTTAATCACTTTACCATTAAAATTTATTGGAAAACCCAAAGGAACTTCCACCAGGTTAGATCTGTTGGTCAGGGTTTGTGTAAATCCATCTGTAAATGGAAAATACGACTCCACCGTTCTGTTTAAGGATGGTGTACCTAACGTAATACCAGTTTGTGCTTTAAATACAGTACTACATACAAAAACGACAAGAAGAATAAAATAAGTTTGGGATTTCATACCTCTAAAGATAAAAAAACAATCGTCCTGTTTAATGTGCTCTCTGAATTTTAAACTATAAGCCTATCTTGGCATTCACTACCTTCAGGATCTCCGCTTCTCTGGCAATGGTTTTTTCTTCGATCTCTTTGCCTTTCGCAATGATCTCGTTTACAAAGTTTTTATCTTCATAACCACCGGCATTGATACGTACATTCATAAAAGCACCCATCACCGCGCTGCGCGCACATAAAGCGCCTACCCCGGCATCGGTCACCGAGTTGGGATTACCCTGCTCTGCCATGGCCTGAATTACATCCATACTTTCGTAACTCAGTTGCATAACTTTGAAAGGAATTTCGATGGCGAATTTTGTGGCTTCCTGGATGGTTTGGGTTCTGATCTTTTTTTCTTCCTCCGTGGTTTTTGGTAAAGCAAAAGCAGTCATAATTTTATTAAAAGCCGCTGTATCGGCATCCACCAGTTTAAGCAGATCGTTCTTAATGCTTTGTCCGATCTCCGCCCATTTACTAAATTCTTCCCAACGCTCGTCCCAGCCTTTTTTGTGTGAGCTCAAATTGGCAACCATGGTAGCAAGAGAAACTCCCAGACTTCCCACATACGCCGAAATAGAACCACCACCCGGGGCAGGACTCTCACTGGCTGTTTCATCAGCAAAGGCCACAAGGTCCATGCTTACCAGTTTGGAATCCGCCGGATTCTTCAATAAATATTCTATGATCCTTTCTTCAGGCTTAAACGGAGATAATTCATCGAGACCAAGAGATTTAACTGCAATTTTAATGAGTTCTTTTTCACTTACCCCAATGGAGCGTTTTTGTTTTTGAAGAAAATATTTTCCTGCATCCAGCATGGCTTTTAAAGGCACCAAACCCACCAGTTCAGATCCTGTTACTCGAATTCCGCGCTCAGTGGCTTTTTTGCAAACTTCGTCAAACGCAATGTGAACGGGAGTGATGTTAATGTTAGTGAGATTCATGGAGATCTGGGCAATGCCATACTCTTCAATGTACCAGCCAATGGCCTTTACAGATTTTAAACTTCCGGGAGTAAATTTAGGTTTGCCATCTGCATCGGTAATTATTTTTCCCGTAATAGGATTACCCTCACGCATCACCCGTCCTGCTTCACGCACATCAAAAGCAATGGAATTGGCACGACGTGTAGAAGTTGTATTTAGATTCACATTGTAGGCCACTAAAAAGTCGCGTGCACCTATTACTGTTGCTCCACGTTTTTCATCAAACTCAGAAGGGCCGAAATCCGGCTTCCACTCCGGTAATTTTATTTTTTTAAAGAAGCCTTCGTATTCTCCGTTGCGAATCACCGAGAGGTTACTTCTTTTTTTGTCAGGTTGTGCTTCTTCGTACAAATACACCGGAATCTTTAATTCCTCACCAACGCGCTTAGCCAATTCCTGTGCGTAAGCAGCAGTTTCCTTCATGCTGATATTACTGATGGGAATAAGCGGACACACATCGGTAGCACCCATTCGCGGATGTTCACCTTTGTGTTTGCTCATATCAATTAATTCACCCGCTTTTTTAATAGCCAGAAAAGCCGCTTCAATCACTGCTTTTGGATTTCCAACAAATGTTACTACCGTCCGGTTGGTTGCTTTTCCCGGATCCACATTCAGTAACTTTACTCCCTCCACCGTTTCTACCTGATCGGTGATCTGTTTAATGATTCCTAAATCAACTCCTTCGCTAAAATTGGGCACGCATTCTATTAATTGTTCCATATGGCTGGTGTTTAATTGTAAAATTTAATTTTTAAAGCTACTAATATTTGCAAAAATCGCAAAACAAACATCTCTCATTAGTACAAACCAGTTAAATCGCAAATAATTCAAATACAAAATTAAGGTAGCTGCAAAAATCTCAAAATGCGTGTTTGTATCGGCAGCTATCAATTATTAAAGGGCAGGCTCCCAGTCTAATTTTGATCTCAGATTATTTAGTTATGAAAACACTACTTACATTTTTACTTTTTGGTATAAGTCTTAGTTTTTTTGCTCAAGACGACGGTCCCGATCTCAAAAAAGAAAAAGACCTGGATCTGTATGTTTCGATGGGAGCGCATCTTGGATTTTGGTACCTGCTTATGGACGAGGCTCATACAGGTCATCCTTACAAAAACGAATCAGCTGCCGGTTCAACACAAATTCCGTGGAACATTCATATTGATAAGGTTTTTGACGAACGTTACGCGCTGGGACTCGGTTACAGTTACGATAAAATGGCCGGAAATCCACTGACGACTTCAACTTCCAACATACCAGCCATACGGCAAAACTTAAGGATTCGTTTCTACAAATTTCATAGAGATCCTGAAAAAAGATTCAGCTATTATACAGGCGCTTCCGTCGGTATTTCAAAATGGGAAATCATAAACGGCACATTTTATTTTGATGAAGAAATTAAACAAGATTTATGGCCCAGTGCTCAATTTTTATTTGGCACGAAAGTAAAGTTAAATGATGCACTTTTCTGGG
>CAZMHW010000497.1:956-3296 GCA_964566105.1 uncultured Akkermansia sp. | reverse complement strand
CTTTATTACGTCTTCCTGGTATACCATCACACCATACGTTTCACGCAAGAGGTGGTACAATTCCGGAAGTTCTTTTTCCGCTTTTTCCCTTACTTCTTGTTTACGGTACCGCACAATGTATTCGTTCATCATGCCACTTTTTGAAACTCCGGGGCGAATGATGGAACTGGCGGCAACCAGACGCAAATAATCGTCTGCACGTAATTTTGCCAGTAACATACGCATAGCAGGAGATTCCACATAAAAACAACCAATGCATTTGCCTACGCTCAGTAATTTTTTTATTTCTTCGTCGTGCTTAAATCTTTTAATATCGTGAATGTCGATACTCACATTCTTATTTTCTTTAATGATTTCTACCGCATCTTTTATTTTGCCTAAACCCCGTTGACTCAAAATATCAAATTTGAAGAGGCCTATGTCTTCCGCTTCCAGCATACTGAATTGTACAGTAGGATAACCCTTGGGTGGCATAAAGGTGGCACTGTAGGTTGTGACGGGTAATTCGGAAATTAAGATACCGCTGGCATGAATGCTGAGATGACTGGGAAATCCCGCAATAAGTATGCTGAAGGTTAGAATTTCTTTCACGATAGAATCGTCCGTCTCCATGGAACCTTTTAACTTCTGGAGCCGGTCAATTTCAGCGGGAGGTAAGCCATATACTTTTCCAAGTTCGCGCGTCACGGCGTCGTGCTGGTAAGTAGCATAGGTGGCAAGAAGGGCGACCTGGTTATGTTCATTAAAGCGTTTAAAAATATACTTCGTCATTTCATCCCGGTCAGTCCACGAAAAATCAATGTCAAAGTCCGGGGCATTGCTGCGGTTTTCGTTGATAAAACGTTCAAAGTATAGGTCAAGATCAATGGGGTCCACATCGGTAATTCGAAGAAGATAGGCTACCATACTGTTGGCACCACTCCCTCTGCCTACATAAAAAAATCCCCGGTCTCTGGCATATTTGGTAATGTCCCAATTGATCAGGAAATAAGAAGCGAACTTCATTTTTTCTATAATCCTTAACTCTTTTTCAATGCGTTCAAGGATGGTGTCGTTTTTTTCAGGATACCTGTATTCCAGACCTTCGTAGGCGAGCTGACGTAAAAAGACCAGATCTTCTTCCAGGCTGTTTGTATAATGTGCGCGGTTTTTGTTTGCCAGTTTTCCAAAATCAAAATCAACAAAACAGGTTTCTAATATGCGTTCTGTGTTTTTTATGATCTCGGGGTAAGCGGCAAACGTCTGGTAAAGTTCTTCTTGTGTCGGAGCAATTTCTTCAGCGGAGGCCTGGTCTTCCGGCTTTAATTTGCTCAACAACGTGTTTTGATCAATGGCTCGTAGTAGCTGATGCGCTTTAAGGTGATCTTTGTGCAGAAATGAAAAGCCCTGCAGGATTACCATTTTGTGGGTGAGCAATTTAAATTTTGAAAAGGGAAGTTGCGTTAACTGTTTGGCGGAAATACCTATGAATTCGTTTTCGAGAAGAGGCGCTCCATTGAATGAAGAAAAGGGATAAACGAGATAGGTGTTTTTTAGTTTTTCCGGTTGATCGGGACGGTTTTTAAAATCTTTTTTTTCGTGCAGGTGTTCGGTCAGGTGCTCGTTGAGTTCTTTAAAACCGGCATTGTTTTTAGCTATTCCAATATACTGTTGTTGTATGTTGTTCCTGAAGTCTATTCCCGGAATCGGTTTCATGGCTTTTCCTTTGCACATACGGAGAGTATCGAGTATGGCCGAAGTGTTGTTGATATCAGACAAAACAAAAGAACGGTACCCACGGTTCCAGCTTTCTCTCAAAAGTTGTTTTATGGATAATGTTCCGTAACCGAAACTGTAATATGTGTGGCAATTGAGGAGCATTGGAGTGTTTTACTTGCTTATACTGATTGGAGTCCAATCTTTGTCATGCTGAGCGGAACTTGTCCCGAACTTGCTCCGGGAGTCGAAGGCTGGTCATGCTGAGCGGAACTTGTCCCGAACTTGCTTCGGGAGTCGAAGGCTGGTCATGCTGAGCGGAACTTGTCCCGAACTTGCTCCGGGAGTCGAAGGCTGGTCATGCTGAGCGGAGTCGAAGCATGGCTATTCCGATCCCTTAACCTTTTTATAATTCGATTCATTTTTACATTCTGAAAATTCATGAAGTAATTCATAGTTGCTTTCTATTAAGGCCTGTTTTTTTCTTCTTGTCCATCCTTTTAATTTCTTTTCCCATTTGATCGCTTCCATATTTGATTCAAAATGATTGAACCATACCAAGTTTACAGGCCTTCTTGAATAAGTGTAAGCAGATACATTTGTGTCATTGTTAAGAAGCACTTCTCTTCTAACATATCTTCTCAT
>CAZMHW010000497.1:0-946 GCA_964566105.1 uncultured Akkermansia sp. | reverse complement strand
TGTGTCATTGTTATGAATCAAGACTCTTGATTCAATACTATTCGTTACGCCAACATAAGAGGATTCGTCGGCACATTTTAAAATATAGACATATAATCCCATTTTATGAATCTTAATCATTCGTTGCACCCTTCGACTACGCTCAGGCTGACATTTAAACCTCTGTCATGTTGAGCGGAGTCGAAGCATGGGAGCTACTTCTTCATCCCATTAAATAAACTGGTTTCACGTTTATTTAAACCCAGTCCTGCCGCACGCATTACCGCAGTTTCTCCAAACCTCTGTCTCAGTTTATCCATGGCTGCATACAATTGTAATTGCTCGGTAGTGTCATTAAACAGATCAAATTGATAAGTTCCTTGTATCAAATGACTGAACTTAACTCCAATCAAACGGATGAGCATGCGTTTCTGAAACAAACGGTCAAACAACTCTTTTACTTTCTCTATCAGCACATTATCCAAGGCTGTATAAGGAATACGGGCCTGCATGGTGTAGGTATTAAAGTCAGAATAACGAATCTTCACCGTCACACAGGCCGTTAACTTTTCTTCACTCCGTAACTGAAAACAGAGTTTTTCCGTCATACTTAGCAGCACCCGTTTTAAATGATCCACATCCACTGTATCTTTTTCAAACGTACATTCTGTAGAAAGTGACTTGCGCTCGTTGTATTGTTCTACTGGAGAGTTGTCTATTCCATTCGCTTTTTTCCACAATGAAGTTCCGTTCTCACCCAATACCTGTTGAATCATCTGTAAAGGCATTTCCTGAACGGTTTTTACTTTTTCAATGCCCATGCCTCTTAGCAACTGATACGTTTTATCACCAACCATCGGTATTTTTTTTATAGAGAGCGGGGCGAGGAACTCTTTCTCTGTACCGAAGTCAATTTTTCTTTGTCCGTTGGGTTTAGATTCCCCCGTGCCTACCTTAGACACTGTTT
>CAZMHW010000496.1:0-3296 GCA_964566105.1 uncultured Akkermansia sp. | reverse complement strand
GTTTAAATGACCTGTGGAAATATACCAACTGCTTTATAAGCCCTATTACCATGACCATTACCAGTGGCGACAGCGTAATCTGTGCCGGTGAATCCACATCACTTACCGTTACCGGTTCTAATAATTATTTATGGACCAGCAATCTTTCAACCGCCAGTTTTATTGTTATCCATCCTACTGCGAACACCACGTATTCGGTTTACACTTCCGATAACAACGGATGTAAGTATTCCGCCGCGTTTACACAAACGGTATTGTCCTGCAGTGGAATTGCACAATTAAAGATGGATGACCTTGAATTCGTAGTTTATCCTAACCCGAGCAACGGTAATTTTAGTATCAACGCAGTTAATTCAGAAAATACCAGCCAGCAGATTAGCATCTACAATTCATTAGGCCAATTAATGTTTGAACAATCACTCTATCATGGCGTAAACGAGCTAAAAAGTAATCTGAAAAATGGACTCTATTATTATCAGGTAAATCAAGGTAAGGATAATATTAGTTCAGGGAAGCTGGTAGTTCAATAAACACAGGGTTTATTTCAGACTTCTTTTTTTATTCCAACAGAGAAGTTTAAAAAATAACTATCTTTAGTTAAAGCATTACTTTAACTTTCAAGCCATGCAGAAACCACAGGCGTTTAAACTTCTTTTTGTTGTTTTTCTTTTCATCAATTTTCATGTATCGGCGCAGGATTATGTGTGGAGACGTGGTACAAAACTGCTTAATCAACCGGGCAGTTATGGTACTCTGGCTTTCACCTCAAACCTTAACGATCCGGGAGGACGAGAAGGCTCTGTGACCTGGAAAGATGCCTTCGGCAATTTCTGGCTCTTTGGTGGATTTGGCCCTGACCAAAACGGAGCCTTTGGTTTATTAAACGATTTGTGGAAATACGATCCGGTTATTAATCAATGGACCTGGATTAATGGAAACAAAACAAAAGATCAAAAAGGCATTTACGTTACACAGGGTATTCCTGATTCCGGAAATAAACCCGGATCGCGCGCGGGAGCTACCGGTTGGGTTGATCCGGACGGTGACCTCTGGCTGTTTGGAGGGTATGGCCTCGACGCCTACACAACTACTCAGGGACAATTGAACGACCTGTGGAAATACAACGTTATTAACGATGAGTGGACTTGGATGTCAGGACGTGACTCCACCAGTCAGCCCGGAAATTACGGCGCGCTCGGCGTGTCCTCCCCTTCTAATGTACCTGGAGCACGATATGCAAGTGTAAGCTGGACGGACAATACGGGCAATTTATGGCTCTTCGGTGGTTACGGATACGATGGTTTTTCAGGAATAGGTTTTTTGAATGATGTGTGGAAATACAACCGGGTAGTGAACGAATGGATGTGGGTAAAGGGAAATATTGGCATCAGTCAAAATGGAAATTATGGTGTTCTTGGCGTGCCGGGTTCATCCACAACTCCTGGTGCCCGTTATTTTTCTTCCTCCTGGAAAGATGCCTCTGGTAATTTTTGGTTATTCGGCGGGGATGGGTTCGACGCCGCAGGTGGTTTTGGTTCTTTAAATGATTTATGGAAGTATAACAGCATAAACAACGAATGGACCTGGTATAAGGGAAGTACTTTGTTTGGACAGGCTGGTTCTTACGGAAATCAAGGCGTTCCTAATTCCGGTAATTTTCCCGGTGCAAGAAATACAGCCATGACCTGGGTCGACGCTTCCGGCAGTTTTTGGTTACTCGGGGGCTTCGGTCTTTCATCTACCACCACCTCGGGTTATTTGAATGATCTTTGGAAATACAATCCTCTGAACAACCAATGGGTATGGCTGAAAGGAATTAATTTTGTGAATCAGCAGAGTGCCTATGGTACTCAAGAAATATCCAGTCCTCTGAACCGCGTAGGAGGTAGAAAAGGGTCGGCTTACTGGCTGGATGAGGCAAGTAACCTTTATGTGTTTGGAGGCAACGGGTACAATGATGTGACACAGGGAGAATTAAATGACATGTGGAAATACATCAATTGCCAGTCTTCCGTTAAGGCTACCAGCAGCAATTCTTCCATCTGCGCCGGCGAAACGGTCACTCTATCGGCCAATACGGCCTCCACCTATGTCTGGAACAATGGTATTAATAACCGTAACATTGTTGTAAAACCTACAAGTACCACCAGTTATACAGTTGAAGGCATTGATAACTACGCCTGCACCTATACTGCAACAGTGACGCAATACGTAAAAGCCTGTCTGGGAATAAATAGCAGTCTAACTGAAAACACCAGCCATTCAATCTACCCAAACCCATCCCATGGAGTTTTTACCCTGAATGTAATTCCAGCCAACGAAGCAGTAAAACTGGTTGTCTATAATCTTCTTGGAGAAAAAGTGTTTGAACATTATGCGACATCTGAAAAAGAAGAAATAAATTCAACATTGGCACCAGGTCTTTATACCTATCAAATTTTTATTTCAGAAGATCGAAGCTTTTCGGGAAAATTACTAATCGACTAGACTAATAAAAATTAAAACTCACCGCCAGATCGCGGTTACCATTCTGACTGTGACATCCTGTGCATACTCCCGGATTCTTAGTCACACTGTACAAAACCTGACCTGAAGGTTTTATTTCGGCCCATAACCAGGAACCCGATTTTTTGTACATGAACGCGTATAAGTCCAACACTCCACCCGAATAAACATCTTTTACCAGCAAAGATCCCTCCGGAAATTTTTTCCCGAGAGGTAATTTACCATTCTCGGTAAGGGCGGCATAAGCAATCGCATTGAATCTTAATTTAAAGGTACCGTGCGGACCTGCTGCACCTGATAGTAAAGTAGACGGATCGTTTTTGTAATACACATAATTTGATTGCTTACAACTATCAAGCAAAGAGGCATCGTTAAAAGCCAGAGAAGGATTGGTGCCTTGTTTTTTTGTACAAAAGATCAAGCCCAGTGTAACTGCGAGAAAAAGGATGCCTAATTTTATCTTCATTTCTTTATCTAAAGATAAGGCAAGTCTGGTTCTAAAAAAACATCTTGCAGAATTTCGTAATGAGTTTTTCCCAGGTAAAGCTGTCTTTCATGAGATCAAGAGCTTTTTGTTTTTTACCGTCAATCTCCGAAGGATTAAGTTCCAAAATAGTCTGTAGTGTGTCGGCAATAAGAACACTTTCCGATTTATTTATTAGCCAGCCGGTGCTATCGTTTATCAGAATATTATTGGCGCCAACATCGGTGGTTACCACTGCAAGTCCATTGGCCATTGCCTCAAGAATTACATTCGGCATTCCCTCGCTCCAGCTTGGACAAAGTAGTAC
>CAZMHW010000495.1:0-3299 GCA_964566105.1 uncultured Akkermansia sp. | reverse complement strand
TTATAATAGTGCTAACTATGACCTTAGTTTCAGAATTATGAAGCTATCGTCTAAACAGGAGAAACGTTTAATAAAAATTGGGGAACGGCTCAGGGAATTAAGAAAACAGGCTGGCTACAAATCCTATGAAAACTTCGCATTTGACAACGAACTCAACAGGGTACAGTATGGCAGAATGGAGAAAGGGGCAAATATGACCATGGCCAGTCTTTTAAAAGTATTTGAGATTCATAAAATATCAATGGAAGAGTTTTTTAAGGGGATTAAATAATCTTTGCGGGTTTAAACCCAACACCTTATCCATTCAATATTATCCAACCATAAAATAACTACTTTTGCTATATGCAGAACCAGGACAACTACGAACTAATCATAAACCACTTGACGGTGGGAGAATCCCTCTACACAAATCAAAGCGAAGCTTTTGAGGACTACAAAAAAATGGCTTATCTGTTTTTGAACCGTAAGGGTAAATTCCTTACTGAGGAAGATATTTTAAAAGAGTTTAGTGCGGGTAAAAATTTAGAAGAGATATTTTCATACAATTCAGAACGTTTTCTTCCAACGGCCAACGTTCAAAGGGGAGATAAAAGGGTAAGAGCATGGCACGATATAATGAGCATGGAGGTTATTGAAATCAGTGACTCCTTTTTTGACTATTTTTTCAGTATTAAACTCCGTCATATTGATCTGTTGGAAATAGACAGCTATTTAGATTATCATTTAGAAAATGGCTTTTAAAACGATAATCAAAAATTACTTCGCTTCTTAAATATTACAGTCCGTAAATACGGAACAAAACTCTTACAGGCTGATATTATTGACACAGTAAGAGAGTGGATGCAAGGTGCTGAAAAAACAGAAAAAAGCGAAACAGAACAGGGGCAAACTGAAAAAATCAAAGGAAGAATAGCAAGGGAGGCAGGGGACAAGCTCACCAGCCTAAACCTTATCCAAACCACCCTGTTAATTCAGTTTTTACAGGAAGAGCGCATTATTTTGAAAGGCGATTACCTAACCTATACACAAGCTGGGAAAGCGTTTTATATACTTACGGGCTATAGTGCCCATACTATCCGGCAGCATCTTGGCACAAAAGGCGAACTGGCCGATGTTCGCTACCAGGACTATAAAGAATTGTACCAGGCCATCCTCCAACTAGCAAAACGCATAGAACCGCACGTTCTCAAAAAGTAACATAAAACCATAGCCTTACAAAAACTCTTCTGAAGGTTCAGGAACGCAAAGCAACCTTTGTTAAGTACCGAAATTTGTAGTACGGGATACAAAAGTCCCCCTTACTATGAGCACCGCATTTCTAACCAGCCTGAGCGAAGAGGAGTTCAAAAACTTCCTGCAATCCGCCATCAAAGAAATCCTTTCGCAGGATTTAAACAAACTAAAACCCTCATTACCTGATATACTCAACATCGGGGAAGCGGCCAGTTTTCTTAAACTGAAAATTACTACCCTTTACGAGAAAACCTCTCAAAAAATCATTCCCCATTTTAAAAAGGGCAACAAGCTCTATTTCTATCGGGACGAGCTCGATGCCTGGATAAAAACGGGGAAAGTAAAAACCAACTCCGAAATAGAAGGGCAAGCTGTTACTTATCTGTCTGCTAAACGACATAAAAACAAGCACCGGAAATAAGCCAACAAAAACCAAAATATAAACCAACAAAACAAAAACCATGCGAAAAATTGAAATGGAAGTACCCGCCGAATTGTTTGGCGACTTCACCGAAAAACTGGAAGCAACCGGATTAAACAACCGTGTTTTAGGAAAAAACGAAGACCAGGAAATCGAGATCGAAATTTTCTACGAAAAGGACGAGGCCGAAATCGTGGACGAACTCGAAAATTATCTTGAAGAAATCAAAGAACAGTTTTATCAGGATGAAGACGAGGACGATGAAGATGAGCAGGACGATGATAACTAAAATTAAGTCCTGAAACTCTCAAAAACCCAAGGGGCGGACTCTCCGCCCCTTTTGTGGGTCTAGACAATTAATCGATTAATTAATCGATTAATGAAAAACACCCCCGATTAATCGTTTAATTGAGGGATTAAGCGATTAATTAAACGGTTAAATCGGCTTATAAACGAACATCATAAAAACAAAACAACATGAACACTATCTGTTTACAGTGCGGCGAGGAACTCCAGGACAAAAGAGGGGGTGCAAAATTCTGTTCTCTGGAATGTAAAAACCAATACAATTATAGCCAGCGTAATGGTCAGCGAAAACCAATACATCCGAAAAAATATAGTCAAACACCAAACCTGGAAAGGGACAAATCAGACAAATCTGATAATCCCCTTGAACAAAGTTTAACGGGCGTTTTGCAGAATGAGCAGCCCGATAATACCATCAAAATAGTGCTCCCAAACCCAGATGCTGAATTGGCTCATGAGCGAATAAATGAAAACCTCTACTTAGAAGGTGATAACGATCAAAAATCCGGTTCAAGTGCACCCATCCCCGCCTTAACGAATCTGTTACCAGAACAGTATATTTCTAAAGAAGTTCAAGTAGAAAATCCGGTATATACAGACTGTAAAAACAAGTTGCACCTAGCCTTTAATTACCTCCAAAAACTAGAAACCGAGTATAAACAATTACAGGCTGCCTTAATTTATCAGCAAGCCCGTAACGGAGATGATTTTCTGACAGCGGGTGCTCTTAGTGGAGGACTAGCCGGAATTTTATCAAACTCCGAGACAGAAAATAATATAAAAGATACAGATAGCAAGATCAAATTACTGGATAAAAAGGGTAAAGAAATTCTTTCTTCTAAAAAAAATGGAACTGTCAAAAGATCACAACGGGATGATAAGTCTTCAGCATGGGAGAGGTTTTTTAAAACTATTTTTCTCACAGCCACTGGTACAGTTCTGGGTATAGCTGCCAAAAAAGTCACTCAGGATTGGCGGGAAAAGGACAAAGCCAAAAAAATAGCGGAGATTAAAAAATGTCTGACCAATAATCTTGAAGAAAAGAAAAAGGTGGGTATTTACATCAAAGCCTGGCAGGCTTTTCAAAGCAAAGTCCAGCAATTTTCCTCGCAAACCGTTAAAATTCTTAATCCTGACTATCAAAAAGCACTAAACGGACTGACAGAGGCAGAGAATAGCAGTAAAACAGACTTACCTTCAGAGAAACAAAAATCGCTTTCTGAGAATACCACTACTAAAAAAGAGGGGCAAATACAGTCTATTACGTTCAAAAGCGATAAAATCATTAAGGCGACTGATTTGGCAATTCGGGAATTTAAGGCCTTGAACTTTCAAGGGC
>CAZMHW010000494.1:0-3300 GCA_964566105.1 uncultured Akkermansia sp. | reverse complement strand
GGTGAGGGCACCGCTACCTTTTAACGACACCGATTGACCAAACCTCACAATGGTGTCACTGTGCAATTGTCCAGGTGCTATAATCGTTACGTTTGGAACGTCAACAACTTTAACGTAACCCAAGGTGCCTATGGTGAGAGTACTGCCACCGTCGGCTATCGGATAAGGGTTGGAAACTCTCAAAATCACGTCGTAAGGTCCTGGTACATTATAACACACAGTCTGAACAGCTGCTGTAGAGGTTGGAGGTGATCCACCTTTAAAGGTCCAGAATAATTTTTGCGGACCACCGGCCATGGTATCAGTTTGATTTATAAAAGTAACGCAACTTCTCGCGCAGATAGTATCGTTAGGTTCCGATGTGCTGAACTTGATGCTTCGTACCGGCCTGCAATCGACTACACGGATACTCACGGTATCGATACGTTTACAGCCTTGTACACCGTTATAACCGGATATTAAGGTGTAGGTTACCACCGACGATTTATTAAGCTCGCGGATAGGCGCATTTACCGTCACCACGTTACTGTTCGGAGGTGTAAGAATGGAATTATAAGGTGGACTATAAGGTGAAACCCAGGTATAGGTTGGTACTACACCAAAAAGAAGACCCGTATTTGTGTTGTTACCTGTTAAATTAATGGTTACATCTGCCGCTCCGGGATTCAGACCTACAAAACAAACTGTATTGGTTGCCACGTTATTAATAGTAGGTATGGCAATAGAAGTAAGAGGTCTTGGAAGCACCGTCACAGTAACAAGTCTTGGAAGCGAAATACACTGCCTTGAATCGCGGACTTCCACCGAATACGTTGTTGTATTTTGAGGATAAACCATTACCGTTGGCGTAAAATAACTGCTGATACTAATTGGAGGAGCATTGAGCGCTTCCGTCCAACTGTAAGTCCATGCAGAGACCGGACCCACGGCCATGGTACTGATATTAACAATACTTAGTTTTAGAGAGTCACCCAAACACATCGCAGGTAAAGGTGGAATTACGTTCATACTGAACTGAGGAATCACCGTCACATTCACAACTGCAGTTCCTGAACAAATTGCGGTTGAACCCACCACCGTATATTGTGTACTCGCTGGAGGTCTTACATCGGTTTGTGGACCGACAGAGAAGGTCATATAAGCAGGATTGTAAGGAAACCAAACATAACTGCCCGCTCCGGAAGCCGTTAAATGAACCGGTTGTGAGAATTTAGGGCTGTTACTTTCAATACAGGTGGTGGCTCCGGCTACAGGTGTCACATTAACTAATAAGTTACCCAATGTGCTAATAGTTATTGTACTGGTATTCGTACAACCACCGCCATTAGAACCCAATACCGTGTAAGAGCCAGGAGGAACTGAAATGGATTGTTGACCGATGCTACCTGTAAAGGTTGTACCGGTCCAGGTATAACTGTTGGCACCGAAAGCGGTTAAGGTTGACGTAAATCCAACGCAAACGCCTGAAGAAGAAGGGATAATAGTAAATCCATTACTTGGATCCGGGATCTGACCTACAGGCACTACAATTGTATTTTGCGACACGCAGCCATAGCCATTACTGCCGGTTAAGGTGTAAACGGTGGTGATGGTTGGTTGAGCTACTACAGACGAGGCAATGGTTGGAGGAGTTAGCCCGGAGTTAGGCGTCCACGTATAATTGATTACTCCACCGGTTGGCATCTGAGATGTTACAGTAGTGGTCACCGATAAATTTACCGATTGAGGAACACAAATAGTGGATCCGGAGGAGGCTAAAACCATACCAAAAGAGATGGTCGGATCAATACCCACATTAATGACCGTACTGCCGACACAGCCCAGCGAGTCGCTGGCGTTAACGGTGTAGGTTGCATTAACTGTAGGATTTACAACTACGGAAGGAGACGACGCTGGTGAGTTCGGAGTCATGGTGCCTGAACCAGCCGATTGCGACCAGGTGTAAGTAATACTCGTAGCTGCTGTTGGACCCGATACGCTTAAGGTAGCACCTAAACCAGGACAAACCGAGGCTGCGGAAGTACTTGGCACCAGGGCAAGATCAGGGCGAATGTTGATGGTTGCTGTATTAGGTATTAAAGGGCCCGTACAACCCGCACTGTCTACCACAACCCAATAAACCGCTTGTGCGCTAGGACTATGAGAAACAGAGAAAGTACCCAAGCCACTGCCCACAGAAGCAGTCCCTGTAGGTGGAATTGGTGCGGTGTAAAAGGAATAACTTACTCCGGCATTTAAGGGAAGATTTACGTTGGTTGCAGTAATGGTAACGGGCATATTTCTACAAACCAGAGTAGGACTTAGAACCACACTTGGATTAAGCTTAAATTCGTTGACCGTAATTGTCTTGGTACCACTACAGGTAGAACTATCTGCCTGCACAGTATAGGTAATACCCGTGCCGGGGATTGGATTTGCGACTGTCACCGAACCAATATTGACCGCAGATGTAAAACTGCCAGGACTCGGTGCCAGAAAGGTATAACTGTAGTTACTCGCACTGGCTCCCGCGCTGGTAGCTGTTACGGTAAGTATTGTACCAGGACACATCGACCCTGTGACTGCACTTGAAGTGAAAGTAAACTGAGGGCCGAGGTTTAAAATACCAATAGAGTAGGTAGCCGAGCCTTTGCAACCCAGGCTGTCAACATCTACCGTGTAGGTTACAATACTAGTGCCGGTTGGAGGCGTATGCGTCACCGTATTACTTACGCCCGCAACAATTGATGTAGAAGTAGAGCTATTGGTAAATTGCGGTGCGGACGCGTAAAATGTATAATCCATTGCAGCCCCCATTGTGGTGAGTGTTAGTTGCTGGCCGGCACAAATGGAAGGCGAAGAAGCGACTAAAGTTGGTGTAAGTGTAAGTAAGTTAACCGTGACAGTGCCCGAACCGGTACAACCCGCGCTATCTACCATAACCGTGTAGGTTTGACCCGGAACTAATACAGTACCACCGGGAGGAGGAGGAGTGTAGGCAATAGAAGTAGAGCTACCACTTGCGATGAGTGTCGGTGTAAAAGGTGATTGAAAGGTATACGATGCACCTGCTGCTGTGTTTGTGCCGTTTGTGGTTGAGCTTAACGTGAACTGCGTGCCAGGACAAACCGAAGCGGAAGAAAGGCTTAGAGTTGGGAATAGGGTACGCTGCGTTACAGTAATACAAGTGGTTCCTGTACAACCGGCACTGGCTGAGCTAACGCAATATTGTATCGGGAAATTAATCCCCTGCGGTGTATGACTAACTATATTTACAGAGGCGTTGGCTTTAGCTATGGCATTGGTAGCAGTGCCTACTCC
>CAZMHW010000493.1:0-3308 GCA_964566105.1 uncultured Akkermansia sp. | reverse complement strand
GTTATTTAGATATTAAATTAATACAATTTTGACTTCTTCAAAGCTCACTGTTTTTAATTAAAAAAACAGGAAAATGACTCCGCCGTAGCGGAATCATTTTCTAGTAGATTTTACAGAATTATTTAATTTCCGCTTTAGCACCAGCATCTTCTAAAGCCTTTTTAATTGCTTCAGCTTCTTCTTTGCCAACACCTTCTTTAACAGCTTTAGGAGCTCCGTCAACTAAGTCTTTAGCTTCTTTTAAGCCTAAACCTGTTAAGTCTTTTACAACTTTTACAACACCTAATTTAGCTGCACCTGCGTCAACTAAAATTACATCAAATGATGTTTTAGCTGCTGCTGCGTCTCCGCCGCCACCTGCTGCTACTACTACTGCTGCTGCTGCTGGTTCGATACCATACTCATCTTTTAATACTGTTGCTAATTCTTGAACTTCTTTAACTGTCAAGTTTACTAATGTTTCAGCGATTGCTTTTACGTCTGCCATTTTATTATTAGTTTAATTTGTTTTTGTTATTAATTTAATTTGTTTTGCTTACCTGATGTAAGCTTGATTTATTCTTTGTTCAGTTTTCAATTAAGCTGCTGCTTCTTCGCCACCTTTGGTTTTGTTTTCTAAACCACCGATTACTCGTTGAATTGGAGATTGTAATAATCCAACAATTTCTCCGATCATCTCGTTTTTCGATTTTAAAGCTGCTAAAGAATCTAATTTATCGTCTCCGATAAAAATCATTTCTTCAACGTAAGCTGCTTTTAATTGAGGTTTATCACCACCTTTACGGAACTCTTTAATTAATTTAGCTGGCACATTAGATGTTTCAGTTAAAATTAAAGCAGTTTGACCTTTTAATGCTGGGATTAATTGAGCAAGATTGCTATCGTTTGCACGCTCTAAAGCTTTCGCTAATAAAGTGTTTTTAACAACAGACATGCTTACTTTTTTATCATAGCAAGAACGACGTAATTGATTTACCTTTTCTACTGACAAAGAAGAACAATCAGCTAAATAGATTTTATTGTTAGCATTTAAAATGCTAAGTAATCTATCTATTTCTTGTGTTTTTTCTTGTTTGTTCATAGTAATAGAGTTTTTTTTAATTAATTAAAAGATTTGGTGTCGATTTGAATGCCTGCACTCATTGTACTGCTCATGTATACAGACTTAACGTAAGTACCTCTTGCAGAAGACGGTTTCAATTTCACGATAGCGTTTAAAACTTCCATAGCATTCTCAGTTAATTTTTGAGCGTCGAAAGATGCTCTTCCAATTCCTGTGTGAACGATACCTGCTTTATCAACTTTGAAATCGATTTTACCACCTTTTGAGTCAGCAACTGCTTTACCAACTTCCATTGTTACAGTTCCTGTTTTTGGGTTAGGCATTAATCCGCGAGGACCTAATACACGACCTAAAGCACCAACTTTACCCATTACTGAAGGCATAGTAATAATTACGTCTACATCTGTCCATCCACCTTTGATTTTCTCGATATACTCGTCTAATCCAACGTAATCAGCTCCTGCTGCTTTAGCTTCTGCTTCCTTATCAGGAGTTACAATAGCCAAAACACGCATGGTTTTACCTGTACCGTGAGGTAAGGTAACTGTACCGCGTACCATTTGATTAGCTTTACGAGGGTCAACTCCTAAACGGATCGCTAGATCCACCGACGCATCAAATTTAGTGGTTGTGATGTCTTTCACAATCTTTGATGCTTCGGCCACGGAGTAAGACTTGCTAGCGTCGTATTTGCCGATAACAGCCTTTCTTTTTTTAGTCAACGTTGCCATTTCTTAAGCTTGTTTTTAATAATTAATAATTGATTAATACGGTTTTTCACCGCTAACTGTAACACCCATACTACGAGCGGTACCTACAACCATGTTC
This sequence comes from uncultured Akkermansia sp., assembly GCA_964566105.1. Classification (GTDB taxonomy): domain Bacteria; phylum Bacteroidota; class Bacteroidia; order B-17B0; family Aurantibacillaceae; genus Aurantibacillus. The sequence goes on along the minus strand of CAZMHW010000493.1, from coordinate 1,417 downwards.
ATTGCCGATTCAATCGTAAAACAATTCATGTCAACAATTTTATCTTCAGCAATTTTACGTACTTGATCCCATGTTAAGGCACCAACTTTTTTACGGTTACTGGTTGCGGAACCTGCTTTAATTTTAGTTACCTCTAATATTTGTATTGCAACAGGAGGACGTTTGATAACGAAATCAAACGACTTATCAGTGTAAACATTAATAACAACCGGTAATACTTTACCTGCTGATTCTTGAGTTCTAGCATTAAATTGCTTACAGAACTCCATAATGTTTACACCTTTGGCACCTAATGCAGGACCAATAGGAGGCGAGGGGTTAGCAGCTCCACCTTTGATTTGCAATTTTACAATTGCTGATAACTCTTTTGCCATTTTTTATTTGTTTTTTTGTTTATTGTGACCTTTCGTCTAAGAAGCAATTTACTTTGAGTTGGAAGCAGCAAAGCGCTCATTTCATTCTTAAACTAATCAATCATCAATGTGTTTATTTTCTTTTAAAGTCGAAACCCCAAAGCCGATTGGCAGGCTGAGCGGAGTCGAAGCCTATTCTAATTCCACTTCACCAAAGTTCAGTTCAACAGGGGTTTTACGTCCGAAGATTTTTACCGTTACCTTGATCTTACGTTTGTCTTCCATTACTTCTTCAATAACCCCATTAAATCCGTTGAAAGGACCATTGATTACCTTCACGGATTCGCCAACTGTATAATTTGTTGTCACAGTTCCTTCGCTCTCTACTAATTCGTCAACTTTACCTAAAATACGGTTTACCTCGCTAATACGCATTGGTACAGGATTCCCGCCTTTGGTTTCACCCAAAAAGCCAATAACCCCCGTAATGTTCTTGATTACGTGTGGTACCTCCCCGGCTAACACCGCTTCAATTAATACATAACCCGGATAAAACGAACGTTCTTTGGTAGTTTTTTTACCGTTACGGATCTGAATTACCTTTTCTGTCGGAATTAAAACCTGCGAAACATAATCGTTCAGTTTTAAACGCGAAATCTCTACTTCAATATATTGTTTTACCTTTTTCTCCTGACCACTGATAGCACGTACAACGTACCATTTTTTTTGCGACAGGTCGGTTTTAACTACATCAGCCATTTACTAATTTTTTAAAGACAATTACTACTTGATAATATCGTAGGCTTGTTTCATCAACACCTCAAAAACAAAATCCATCCCAAAAACAACAAGGGCTATAATTACAGAAGAAATCATTACCACAATAGCACTGCTTTGCAGTTCAGGCCAGGTAGGCCAGCTCACCTTGTTTAGCAATTCGTTTTTTGTTTCTGAAAGATAAGTTCCTATTTTGCTCATTATATTTAGTTTTTAGTTTTCAGTGATTAGTTTTTAATGTTTATTCAAAAATAAGAACTAATCACTTTGTTGGCACGGGTGGAGAG
>CAZMHW010000492.1:0-3310 GCA_964566105.1 uncultured Akkermansia sp. | reverse complement strand
CTCTATAACCAGATTGCCGGTAAAACAGGAACCACTCAACGTAATGCCGATGGATGGTTTATGGGATTGACTCCCGAACTCGTTGCAGGTGTGTGGGTTGGTGGTGAGGATAGAAGTATTCACTTCAATTCCATGGTGGAAGGTCAGGGTGCAACCATGGCACTGCCTATCTGGGGTAAGTTCTTTAGCAAAGTATATGCCGATAAAAAATTAAACGTCAGCAAAGCAGATTTTCCCCGACCAAAAAATATGGATCCAAATCTTGAGATGGATTGCAGTAAATACGATGATGCTGTGCACGACGATCCATCTGAAGAAAATGAGTTTGACAAGATGTAAATTCTGTGCCAGGTAAATAGGTTCATATGAGGTCGTTTCTCAGCAAATACAGGTATTTACTTCTCCTTTTCCTCGTTTTTAGTGTATCTGAGATCCTGGTAAATCCTATTGGTGATTTCCCCCTTAATGACGATTGGTGTTATGGCAAAGCCGTTTATTATTCTTTACTAGGTAATTTTACGGTTGGTGGTTTTGGTGCTATGACTCTGGCATCACACGTGGTTTGGGGCATGTTGTTTGCCAAAGTATTTGGGTTTACATTTACGGTACTCCGGTTTTCGACACTGGTTTCTTCATTCATTGGCCTTTTTTTTCTAAATAAACTTGTTGTGAAAATCAGCGGCAATAGCACTTTGGCGTTTTTTATGTGCCTGGTCTTACTTTTCAATCCTCTCTATTTTAATTTGAGTAATACCTATATGACAGACATTAACTTTAACACACTTATTATTTTAGCGTGTTATTGTGCCTACCTTTTTTTTGAAAAGGGTAGTGTCGTTTTTTTTTTTTTTTTTATTTTTTTTTAAAATATAAAATTTTTATTGAGACAGTATGGCATTATTTTACCCGTTTGTTTTGCTTTAGGTTGTATTGCTTTAGAAAAGAAAAAATGGCTATGGTTTTTCACCTCTCTTTTAGGAGTCTTACTTGTATACCTGATTTTTAAAAGGTACGAAGAGTATCTTCGCACAATATTACCAGCTGATTATTCCTATAAATTTTCGGGGACAGTAAAGCCATTTGACGGAACTTTTTGGAGTGCTATATTTACCAAACTGGACGAACGTTACAAGATTATTCTTTTAAATCTGCTTGTTTACACAGCTCCCATGGCAATTTTATTTCAACGGTCTCTGCGAAAAAAATTTAGCGTTGGAGCCCAAGTACTGACAGTATTCGTATGCTCGTATCTGGTATTTAACCTGTTTAAGGATAAGTCCTTTGTGTCCGGAAATGTTTTCACAAACATGTCTTTAGGACCCGAGACATTTTACGAATCACTTAAAGCTGAAAGGAATCACAATTATTCTGATTGGTTTTCTAATGTAATCGGCGTTCTGAATTTTCTTTTACCAACAATTACATTAAGTGTATTTTCAATGCGCCTCATTGATCTTTTTAAGAGTAAAAGAATTCCGTCATTTAAGTCGAATTATGTTTTTTTAATTACCATGAGCCTAGGTTATGTTTTTATGGTTTTGGTAACAGACAGTTTTTTTGACCGTTACCATTTACCATTGATAACTATCATGCTTATCTTATGGGGCTATCTTGGAAAAGAGAACGCCATTTACTTTAAATTTGAAGGAGTCTTAATTGTTGTTTTTGTAGTTATTTCTGTTTTGGGAACTAAAGACTATTTAACGTGGAACAGGAAAAGATGGGAAGCTTATAATTTTATCAGAACTACCGCTCACACAAATGCTAAGTATGTAAATGCGGGTTTCGAGGTAAATTGCTGGAACGATGCCAAGGGCGACTGGTGGGCCAATTATACCGTTATCAAACCATTCAAGTACTTGATTCAATTCAACGGGGAGAAGGAATTTGAGCTGCTTAAGGAATATCCCTTTCAAAGGTATTTTCCTTACCGGAAAGATAAAATAAGTATATTTATCCGAACCACTCACAAACAAAATAATCAACCGGTACTTCCTAATTGATAAAGTCGTTCACATATAAAGGCACCTATTTTTACTGGCTTCTGGCTGTTTTTTTTGTGAGTGAGGTTATTGTAAATCCTTTGGGGAATTTTCCATTGAACGACGATTGGACTTATGGAAAGACTGTTCTGGATTATTTCCTTCACTCCAGATACCACATTGGAACATCCTCTTCTACCTTATGGGCGCATTTCGTCTGGGGTCTTTTATTCACAAAAATATTTGGATTTTCATTTCTGATTTTGAGAATTTCAACTTTAATATCCTCTGTTGTCGGGCTGTACTTCTTTTTTAAGCTGATTTTAAAAATAACAAAAAACGAAAGTGTCGCATTATTTGCCGGGTTGATCTTACTTTTTAATCCCATTTATTTTAATCTCTCGAATACATATATGACGGATGTAAATTTTAACACACTTTTTATTTGTTGTGTTTATTTAGCCTATTCTTTCTTTACAACCAAAAAACCAATTTACTTTATTCTTTTCTTTTTGCTTGCCCTGGCACTGGTTATGGTGAGGCAATTTGGCGTTATCGTTCCACTCTCTTTTGCTTTTTCCTGCCTGTTTTTCAATTCTAAACGTTGGCAATATGTGGTTGCCGGTATTACTCTGACGGCGGCTATTTTTCTTGTATTTAAGTCTTATGAAAATTTTTTGCAGACCAGCAATTCGGCAGACGCAGGATATCCTTTTTCGGGTAAGGTTGCTACCTCATTAGCTGCACTGTGGGACAAAATTGCAGCAGCGTTTAAAACGAGAATTTTACTGATTATGCTCTATGTGGTTTTTTTTTCGAGTCCGTTTCTTGCGATTTATATTTTCCCCTTGGTTAAACAAATTAACAGATGGTTGTTCATCTTAGTTTTGATGGTTTCAGGAATGGCTGGCTTTTTAATTTTTGAGGATGTAAACTTTCCTTTGGGAAATATTTTTACAAATATGCAGGTGGGAGCTGAGACGTTTTATGAAAATCTAAACCCGCTTGTAAGGGATCCGCAAGGACATACCTATAATGAGACCTTTTCAGAGATCGTTCATTGGCTGAAGGTTCTTGCAGCCGGGTTATTTATTGCTATAATCGTTTTAATGCTGATCTTTCTTATTACGAAAAGAAAAAGGATAACGATTAATCCTTTGGCAGTTTCCTTTTCGGCAATCTTAGTCTCTTATGTTTTTTTACTTCTGGTGTCCGACATGTATTTTGATCGGTATCATTTGCCTCTTATTACACTTGTGCTGATTGGTTTTTCTGGTTTTAGTTCTCAGCTGGACGCTAAACCAAGGCTGGCATGGTTTATCATTATT
>CAZMHW010000491.1:0-3318 GCA_964566105.1 uncultured Akkermansia sp. | reverse complement strand
GTTGAGATTGTTGATGTAACAATTAGTTAACAATTTTCATATTAAAATCAGCCAAAAAGATTTTAAGGTCTATTTTGGTTTCTTTTAGGTTGATTAACATACCTTTTGTTGTGCAATCAAAAAACATTTCAAAAAACACATCTATAAATGTAAGGAAAATATATGAAAATTTGCAAATTATTTTCTTTTGAGAGGGCTGAGACAGGTAAGCTTACATGATAAATTCGCACACAATTGCAGGTTGTCTGAGCGGCATTTTTTAGTGACAGAAATTTTAATAAGGGAGCCTTATCCAAATTATATTTGCTAATCTATAAAAATCGAGCACTTAAGAAATTCCGAATCTGCGCTATTTTGTTTCCCCTTTTTTAAATGATAGATCAAATTCTTTTGAAATTGAAAAATATATGCCGTTAAAACTTGATGCTATTGGTACATAATAAATAATTTGGCCTAACGAACCCGTATGTTTTATAGTAATACTGTTGTCTAAAGCGTCATCAAATCTGTTATGCTTTAGTATGTAATTAACACGTAAGCTGAAGATATTGGTGTTTGATCTGTTCTGAATTTTGTATTCTAAACCTAGATTAATTGTTGTAACGAAACGGATCACACCAAATGAATACTCATTTCTAATAGTGAAATCATTATTCTCAAGTGAAAAACTCTCATTGTTTTCAAAGTTCTTATATCCGCCCCTTTTGTAAATCAGGTCTACGCCAAAAATAAACCAAAGCTGGTAAGTTCCGTTTGTCTTTGCATTGGTATGCGCCTTTTCAAAGATATTCAAGCCTGCATTGATAGGACTTCTGAAAACTTTTACCTGATTATAATAATTCAACTCTTTGGTCAACTGTCCGGTTGAGATGACAACTTTTGTTTCTGAAGTAGCCTGCTCGGTGCAAAACCCCGTTTCTAAAAAATAATAGCCTCCTTTAATACCAATATTTAAGCCAGCATTTACTTTTGAGTTAAATTTAAAATTCGGTGAGGTTATTTGATAATGAATACCGTTCTGGGTAAATCCGTAGTTTTTAAAAAGATCATTGGCCGAGTAATTATGTATTTTAGTGGTAACTAGTGGTCTTATGTAAAATGCCTGAGCTTGCATACAAAAGTTTGTTACTAAGAGTAGGTAAACTAAAAATCTCATTTCTTTTTTTTCTTAAACGGCCTTATGTCCTTAATTAAAGCAAAATACCAGCCCGCTATGCTAAGCGATGATTGTTCGTAAAGAAAAGGATGTCCATTGTAGTAATAAGTAACATCTCTTTTGCCAAGTGAAACAAATGAATTTGTACCCCAGTACGTTCTAAAATTAATAATAGATTTATTTTTCTTGCTCATCACCTTTAAAGTAATACCTAGAGTTAATCGGGGAGCAAAACGTTTATAATGGTATTCTTTAGGTTTAATGGTTATAGTATCTATATTGTTAACGCTTACAAAGTCGGTTCCCCCAAACCCTGTTTGAATAGATTCAAACCAGGGAGTAAGTATCTCAACTCCTGCAAATATGTAAAACTGGGTCTTAAGGCCGCTATAATTCTCTCGCTCAGGCGTGTTAAATAACCTGAGGCTGTACTTTATATTTAAATTATATAAGGTTGTAGAAGATGTTATTGTGTTGCCTGATATATTTTTAATGGAATAAGGTCCAGCTCCTCCAACCAACCGTGTTGTTCTAAAACTTTCTATGGTTCTATCTGTTTGAAAGCCAAGTTCAATATCACCGTTCTTTTGAGTTAAGTGAAATTGAAAACCAATGCAGACATCGCTATAGCCAAAATACGTAAGCCGGTTGTATCTGAAATCTCTTAAAAGCTGACTATTATCGGGTAACTGAATATAACTTTTGCCACTGCTTTGTTGGTAATTGTAACCCATTTTTTCAAAAGCCGTGAGGCTAAAATAAAAATTCTGGGAAAGTACATTACTTCCCCAGAATAATATAAACGTAATTATGATATAGGGCCTAAACACTATGGCACAATTTGAATATATGGACTCTGATCATTTGGTCCTGATCTAGATAGACGCATTTGCACCAGATAATTTGTAGAGGTAGGCGCATTGGTTAATCTAGATCCGTTGTGAATATCATACTTATAAGCACTTCCAATTAGCGATTTGCTTGAAGTGCCCGGTGATTGGTTAGTAACCGAACCACATTTTACCTTATAATACCTGCTCTGCCATTCGAATTGCCAAAAAGAGGCGTTATTATTATTATTCATCGTGGCTCTTATTCTTCCACTGATTCCGAAATTGTTGTATTCCAAATCAAATTTGGGATAACTTTGACCGTTAGGGCCCGTACCCGCATCTAAACTTGCATATCTTCTGGAAATGGCAACCTCGGTACATCTTTTCCCTGCAATACTAATTCCATTTAAACTATCTCTTACAAGGGGTAATTCAGTTTCAACAGATTGGTCAAAGGTGTATTTGAACAAGGCAGGATTCGCAAAGTTACACGCCAATAACTCTGAATATCTGGTGGCTGCGTCAGCTGCAAGTTCGTCACTTACGTATACCTTCCTGTCACAGCCATCGAGTTTAACTCGAAAGTTCTCTATTATTACCATATAATTGGCGTCTACAATTGATTTGATATATTCATCATCTATATCGCAATTACAATCCGTTGTCGTTTTGCCAGCCTTGTAACCTGTTTTTATTTCAAATTCATTTCTTGAAGTGAAATTAGCGAGATTCTCTGCAAAATGGTAGAATTCTTCTTTTTTATCTTCTGGTAGATTTAGAAGTTCGTTATACTTTTCAAAGCTTTCAAATTTTAGTGTTCCGTTCTTAACCTCTACACCGTACTTGTTGGAAGTCTGTTGAGTAGGCAAAGCCTCATTCACTGGATGATTTGTTGTAATTTCTTTTTTGCAACCTAAGAGGCTGACCATTACAAATAGACCGATTAATTTTTTTGGATTTTTCATTTTTTGGATTTTTAGGTTTGGTAAAATTAAGCAATTATTATTAATAAGCGGGTCTTACGGTTATTATAAGACCAAGGACAATTGACACATTGACAATCCGTTTTAAAAACTTACTTAGATATAACCAGTTTTTTAGTAAGCCGCTCATTTTGGCTAGTGCTTATGGTTATAAAATAGACACCGTTGGGTAATTCTTCAGTTCTAATTTTGATAGGTTTATTCTCAAATTTAATTTCTTCTTCTCTGAGTATTTGCCCGAGCTGATTTGCAATTTGCGCCTTATTAAATTCTTTAAGTAGTTCGTAATTGTTGCCACTCAACTCTACAAAATCTTTTGATGGTATTGGAAAGAGCTTTAAGTCGT
>CAZMHW010000490.1:0-3320 GCA_964566105.1 uncultured Akkermansia sp. | reverse complement strand
TACAGAAAGCAAACTGCTTTTACCTATACAAATACCAGGTGGATTGGCTTGAGCTGAAATAGTAGGACTTGTGTTTACAGTAACGGAGGTCGGCATAACAACGCTGCAGCCGTTTGAAGTATAAGTACCCACTACAGAATAGTTGGTAGTTACTGCGGGATTAACTGTAATGGTAGGGCTACTGCTGTTAACCGGATACCAGGAGTAGGTATCGGCTCCACTTATTCCAAGTGTGTTTGTTTTTCCGGCGCAGATGGTCCCGGGGATGTTGATCAGGGAAAGTGTGGGACTAGGCTGAGTATATACAGCTACGGTTCTTGTGTCACCACAATAGTAAGGCGACATACCTACGACCGTATAGATAGTATTGCTTGTTGGGTATACAGTAATGTTCGATCCCGTGTGAGCCCCAGGATTCCAGGTGTAGGTATTGGCGCCACCGGCGATGAGATTCGCGCCGTTTGCTGTGCAAACGGTCATTGACGGAGGCACACTGAGTGTTGGTGAAGCGGTTACTAAAACAGAACAGGTTGCTGTATAAGAACAGCCTATCATGTTGATAAGATTAACACTGTAGGTAGTAGTAACATTTGGGCTCACCACAAGGGGGGTGTTTGTAACCCCGCTGGGTACCCAGGTATAACTGTAAAGTGAAGGGTTGCCGATCATTAGAGTGCCTGTAGAACCCGAACAGACCATGCTGGGTATAACCGCTACTATAACAGTGTTGCCCAGTGCCGTGACGGTGACCGTTGCTATATTACTGACACAACCAACCGAACTGGTGCCTGCAAGAAAAACATTGGTGTTGCCCGCGCTAAATGTTGTGGTAAAAATACTTGATGTTCCGGTACCAGTCGGTGCGCCCCAGGTATAGGTGGAAGCCCCATAGGCAGTGAGTGTTGAGCTTCCGCCGGGACAAATCACGGAAGGAGATGCAATGCCGGAAACGATAGGTATGGGATAAACCGTGCGTGAAACGGTTGCCGTGTTTGTGCAACTACCAACGGTGCCTATTACAGTTTCCGTAGAGACAACGGGGGAGGCAGCTCCCAGCCATAAGGTTGGTCCACTCACAGCATAAGTAGGCCAGTAATAGGTGCTGGCACCGCTGGCGGTGAAGACAAAACTGGCTCCAACGCACACCGTGTTTGAATTTGCAAGTATACTTATGGTGGGTGTTGGAAAAACAGTAACCGTGTATACCGCCGTATTGGTGCAGCCCTGAGACGAAGTACCGATCAAGGTATAGGTGTTTGTACTTCCGGGGCTCACTGCCACGCTCTGTCCGGAGAGGCTGCCAGGTAACCAGTTGTAAGAATTGGCGCCGCTAGCCGTTAATGTACTTGATTTTCCACCACAGATGGTTGGATTAACTGCGCTTATCAAAACAGTAGGATTGGAGTTTACAGTCAGCGAAATAGTTTTTGTATCCTGGCAAACTCCGTTAAATCCTGCAACCGTATAGGTGGTGCTTAGAGTGGGTGATACACTGAGGGAGGCGCTCAGGGAGCCTGTGTTCCAGGAATAAGTGGTGGCTCCTGTGGCCGTTATTGTTGCTGAAGCTCCTGTACAAATTCCGCTGGGAGAAACAATGCTAAGTGTGGGAGTCTGGGTTACTGTTACCGCAGTGGTAGCTGTGGAGCTACATCCGGTGCTGAATGAACCGGTGACAGTAAAAATGCTGCTTGTCAGAGGATTTACGGTGATTCCGGATCCGACGGTGTTTCCTGGATTCCAGGTATAGCTGGTTGCCCCGGTGGCATTTAAAGTACTTGAACTGCCACTGCACATGCCTGCCGGTAAAGCGGATACGTTTAATGTAGGCGTAGGATTAACGGTGAGGTTAACAGTGTTGTTATTGGTACAACCATTGGCAGACAGGCCACTAAGCGTATAAATACTGGAAATTGCAGGGCTCACTACCAGGGATGAAGCAGTGCTGTTTCCAGGGTACCAGGTGTAACTGCTGGCTCCAGAGGCTAGAAGTGTGCCGGAAGTTCCGGAGCAAATGGAAGTATTGCCAGTTATGTTGAGTAGTGGTGCGGCAAGCACCGTATACGATGCTTCCGAATGCAACGGAATACAAGCCGTACTTTGCATGGTACAGGTGTACACGCCTGCCTGATTTATCAGAATACTTTGTGTGTTGGCAGCTCCTGAAATTCCGGGACCAGACCAGGCGTAAGTGAGGGGGCCTGTTTGCGAAACGGCCGAAAGGCTTAGTGTGTTTGTTAAACAGTTTCCTCCGCTGGAATTTATGACAGAGGTGAAGGTGTTTGAAACAGGACAGGATGCAAAATCAAGCGGTGTATTTAAAGTGTTGCTGGTTTGTGTAAAGCTAATGACTGAACCTGAAATGGTGCCCACATAATATTCTGTACCGCGTTGCACATTTACGGTGTTTCCTGTAATGGCGAAGGATTCAGCCGGGTTACTGGAAGTACTGATCCCGGAAAGTGAATACGAACAAGTAAATACGCCGGAAGGGTTATAGAGCGAAAGACTCTGCGGGGTTTGTAAATCTAAAACATAGAAGTTGTCCTGTTGGTCGCCTGTAATGTCTTCTGCCAGGCCTCCATTCGTATAAGAAGCGATCGTAGTAAGAAGACTGGCATTTCCGGAACCTGTGTACACGTATATCTGTCCGCTTGACGCGTCCAGGGCGTAAAGGCGCGTGGCGGCTCCTCCAATATTTTTTGCGTTCGCGTTTCCAATTTTATGATTTGATTTTATAAAAGTGAAACCGTCAAAGTACCAGAGTGTATCGTTTGAGAGAGACCAGAAAGTACTGGCTGGCGCGCTAAAACTAAAGGCCGGGCCAATGGCAAAGCCGGTGCTGAGCGGTGGAAAACTGAGTGGCACTGTAGTGGTGGTGTTTGGAATTCCGGGAGCGGAGGCTTGCGGGGTAGTGCTCGTTAAACTGTAAAAAGCGCTAAGGCACTGCGGTTGATAGCTTTGGGACTGAAGGAGACAGGCGAATAAAACGAAGAAAAGAAGAAGTTTTTTTTTCATGGTGGCTTGAATCAATGTGGGTATTTGGGTTGAAGGGTAAAATTGTACCAAGTAAATATACGTAGTTTTTACGCTTCAAATTTTTAATTTGCCCTGATTTCGACGAAAGTAGAAACTGCCAGGATAAAATTATGCTGCTGATTTTAGTTTTTGAAAAAACTACCTGTAAGGGTAGGTGTTAAATGGCGGGGATTTGATTCTTAGTTTGCAACAGCTCATGCAACCTCCGCAAAATACTGTGAGGAACGAAAATGGATCTGCTAAAACCAGTGTTATGGGGCCTGTAAGTTTGGTTTGTAATAAGG
>CAZMHW010000489.1:0-3321 GCA_964566105.1 uncultured Akkermansia sp. | reverse complement strand
CTATTACAGTATCGGGCGCTCAAAGTTACACCTGGGCGCCTCTTAACGCTTTAATAACAAGTGGAACAAATACACGTGTAGTGGCAGTACCACTCGAGACTACAAACTATACGGTTTATGGGGCTACTTCTTCCGGTTCAGTCTCCTGTTACCAATTGTTGAGTTATTCTGTGGTTGTGGTTCCCGCTATTAAACCTCAGGTGTCGCCGAACATTAATCTGTGCCTGGGAGAAAAAACAACCTTATACGCTTCCGGTGGTAATGCATTCAGCTGGTCTCCGCAGACAGGTTTAAATATGACAAATATCGCAGGAGTGGTTGCAGGTCCAACTGTTACAACTATTTATACAGTGGAGGTTTCGAGTAATTCTTTTTGCGGCAAGTCGGCAACCGTTATGGTTTCAGTTAATCCTAAACCAACTGTATTTGCTGGTCGCGATACAGTCTACAATTTAAATGAAGCCATCTTAATTCATGCCAAAGGTACCGGAACTCTGACCTGGATAAGTGGTGAAGATATTCTCTGCAAAGACTGTCCAGAGACCCGCATCTATCCTTCCCGAAACTCCTGTTATGTGGTGGAAGCCAGGAACGAATTTGGATGCAAGGCGACCGACGACATTTGTATTGACGTCACAGAAGATTTTAGCGCTTACATTCCCAATGCCTTTACTCCCAATAACGACGGACTTAATGACGAGTTCATTATTTACGGGGAAAATATCTCACAGGTGTCTATGGAAATATATAACCGCTGGGGGCAACGTATTTTTGTTTCAAACGACTTCAGAATAGGGTGGGATGGCACTCTGAAAGGGGAACTATGTCCTCCGGGAGTTTACACCTACGTCATTAAGTATACCGGACTAAACCGCAAGAAGTATACAAAAACGGGTTACGTTACCCTAAATCACTAAAAGTGTCTGAGGTAAGATGCATAAAAAAAGCGCAGTAAACGCTGCGCTTTTTTGTTTGATTGAAATTATTTCGCCCTTGCCTTTTGCATTGGATTTTCACCAGCACTTTGTCCCCGAACGGCAGCGGATTTGGCTTTAAATACCTCAAATTTACCAGGTTCGTTTTTTATGTTCCAGGTATTATTTTTTTCGTTAATGTCGGCGGTTTCACGGTATGGATCTAAAATAATGGAGGCTACTTTTTTAGATTTTAAAAAGGTTTTGGTGACCTCTTTTTCATTTTTACGCCAAATGTAAGCGCTGATGCGCTCGATCTCGCTACTGCCGTCCGCATAGTTGAACTGGAGAATAACCGGACTTACCAGACCTCCTTTATTTGAAAATTTAATTTCATAGATAAACTGATTGCTGTACCTCGCATAGGTTGAGTCAGGCATTTCTTCCAGGTTCTCGTTTTTGTTTTTCACTTCTTTAATAACCTGTTGTGCTGGTTTGTAGTGATAATAAAAATCGCGCAGAGTGGTATCTTTATCAACCAGAGAAATAATACCACTTTCACGGTTACGGAGAGTTGTAATGTACTCGGCTTCTTTTGGTTTAGGGTAGGTATAGATTGTATCCATTTTTACAGGCACTTTTTCTCCACGTACCATCGAATATGCTTTTACCGTATCCACAGAGATATCTACTGGCTCAATATCGTAAAACCAACCTCTCCAAAACCAGTCCAGGTCAACAGCACTGGCATCTTCCATGGTTCTGAAAAAATCAGCGGGCTCAGGATGTTTAAAGGCCCAGCGGTTACAATACTGTTTAAATGCAAAATCAAACAGTTCACGTCCCATCACCGTTTCGCGCAGAATATTCAGGGCGGTGGCTGGTTTACCATAAGCATTGGCGCCAAAGTTGATGATGTTTTCGCTGTTAGTCATGATGGGTTCCAACTGATTTTTTGGAAGGCGCATGTAATCCGTCATTTTATAAGCTGGTCCTCTTTGAGAAGGATAATTAGCGTCAAATTCCCGTTCGGTAAGGTACTGTACGAACGTGTTTAAACCTTCATCCATCCAGCTCCACTGACGCTCATCGCTGTTAATAATCATTGGGAAGAAATTATGTCCCACTTCGTGAATGATTACCAGTATCATTCCATTCTTGGTGCCCTCTGTATAGGTTCCGTCCTTTTCAGTTCTTCCAAAATTAAAACAGATCATGGGATATTCCATACCATTGGCAGCCTCTATACTCTGTGCCACAGGATAGGGGTAGGGGATGGTAAATTTGGAATAGGTTTTAATGGTGTGCGCCACTACTTTTGTAGAATATTTCCGGTACAACCCATAAGCCTCCTTACCATAAAAACTCATGCACATTACCCGCTTGCCTTCACATTTAACCGGCATGGCATCCCATATGTACTTTCTTGAACTACCCCAGGCAAAATCGCGCACGCTGTCTGCTTTAAAAATCCAGGTTTTTGTTCCGGTGCTTTTTGTTTTTTCTGCATTTTTCGCGTCTTCCAATAAACCGATCTCTACAGGTTCTGTAGCCGTTTGTGCTTTTTGCCAGCGTGCAAATTGCGCCTGACTAAGCACTTGTTGGTAATTCTGACATTCTCCGGTAGAACATACCAGGTGATCTGAAGGAACCGTCATTTTTACCTTAAAATTTCCAAAGGCCAGGGCAAATTCACCTCTTCCGGTAAACTGCTTGTTTTGCCAACCGTGAAAATCGCTGTACACGCACATTCTTGGATACCATTGGGTCATCGTAAACAAATAGTTTCCGTCTTCCGGAAAATATTCGTAACCACCGCGACCACCAAATTCAGTGCGGTTTATCATTTTATAATGCCATTTTACTTTGAATTTAAATTTGGCTTTGGATGCCAACGGTTTTGGTAAATCCACCCGCATCATCGACCCATTAACAATGTAATGCAGTGGTTTTCCCAACTCATCTGTTACAGCATCAATTTTATCACCCAAACCTTCGAGGTTCTTTTTTGTCTCCAAAGATTTGAACGATTGTTGAGTAATGGGTTCACTCACCTTATTTTCATCAAAATAATTCACTTCATTTTTAGGATCGTGTTGATTTTCGTCCAGTTGCAACCACAGATAATCAAGCGCTTCGGGTGCATTGTTATGATAAGTTACAGTTTCCGTTCCAATTACAGAAAGGTTCTTTTCATCGAGCGTCACGTCAATGTCGTAATCCGCTTTTTGCTGCCAGTACTTAGCACCGGGAGCGCCTGACGCCGTTCTGTATTCGTTTGGACCTGGCAGGATAGTACCTAGCTGTTCAAACTTATTCCCGTGATTCGACTGGGGATTGTTTTGAATGTTTTGTGAGGAAAGGGATCCGATCAAAAGGAAGCTAAGAGCTCCAACAAGCGCTGTAC
>CAZMHW010000488.1:0-3325 GCA_964566105.1 uncultured Akkermansia sp. | reverse complement strand
GTCGATGCCAATTTTAGAAAAATCCTCACAGTAATGTGGGGATTTTTTTTTGCCCTAAATCGAGCATGTCTCCCGATGTTCGCTAGCGCTCAATCGGGATTAGATCCCTATTAGCGCCCGCTTCGCCCAAAAAAAACTCGAAGACACTAAGAGCTAATCTGAGATGGCAATTTTTTAAAAAAAACTAACGCTTAAAAGAGTTTGAACCTAATATAACTTAAGAAAAATTACTCTTTCACGAACTTGTAACTTTTATTAATTGTGCCATTAGAAAGGCTAAAGAAATATATTCCAGCTGGTAAATTACCTAAAGCCACGTTGGTAATTTCATCTTTTGCAATACTACCTTTTAGCATCACAGAACCAATGGTGTTATATAATGTATAGCGTGCATCAATTCGAGCAGTGATATTTACAGATGATTGAGCAGGGTTCGGAAAGATCTGAAGGTTAAAATAATCGTTGTGTTCATTAATACCACTGCATACCATTACTTTAATCATACTTAACTCTCCTTTTGTAAGAATTCCATTATTATTACTCGCGGTTAGAATAACGTCATATTTTCCTGGTAAATTATACACTACTACAGGATTTTGTAAGGTAGAGGTTGCAGGATTACCACCTTTGAAAGTCCAATTCCACACGGTTGGACTGTTAAGGGACAAGTCAGTATATTGCACGGGTTCACCTGGACAGACATCATAAGGGGTTGCCGAAAAGTTTGTTACCGGAGCGCCTGCTTGTGAGGATACTCTGGTCGAAATGGAAGCTAGGAAAACTGTAACTAGAAAATGGATGATTTTTTTCATGACGTTGTTTTTTATGGGTTAAATAAATATAACACGAATATGGGCCATTTGCCAATCTTCCACTCAGCGGCAACCCAGGCTTAATAGATAATACTGTATTTTCACAGAAATAACTTTGAATTACACATTATTTCTGCTAAAACCTCAAATTGGATGCGTACGAACGCAAAGAAGTAATACCTTATGAAGCAAAAAGTAAATAAAGATTAAACTAATTTTGAGCGCAGAACTAAAAATTAATATAATAGTCCTTAGTCAAATCTTTATACTCCTGAGTGTAATTTCGGTGGCTATCTTTTTCAATAACGAGTGTTGATTCAGAGAATTCACTTTCTTTAAATTCAAATTGCATCAAGTGCCGTTTTTCAGACTCTTTTTCAAAGCGTGTTCTGATACGTAATAACTTTGAAAGGTAGAGGCCTTTTAATTGCGCCATTTCCCTGAAGAGCGCGGCTTCGTTTTTTGGCAAGATCAGACAAAACTTTCCTTTTTCATCCAGTAATTTTTTTACGCCATTAATGAGATCTTCAAAAGAAAGCGAATCTGTGTGCCTTGCCGTAGAGCGTGTTTCACTGGTGTTTTTTAATGAATCGATAAAATAGGGTGGGTTGGTAACAATCAGATTGAATTTTTGGTCACTTGTTTTTACAAGATCCTGAAAGGAAGCGTGTAACACATTTACTTTGTCGCTGTAAATACTTTCTGCTACGTTAAGCCTGGCTTGCTCGGTACTTTCTTTATCAATATCAATCGCAAGGATGGAAGCGTTCGATTTTTGCGCGAGCATCAAGGCAATAACACCAGTGCCTGTGCCAATATCCAAAATACTTGTGCTTCCGTTAGGTATCACCCAGGCGCCTAATAACACGGCATCCGTGCTAACGCGCATAGCACACTTATCTTGTTTTATTTTAAATTTTTTGAATTCAAAAGTATCATTCGGCATAAATTTTTTTTATAAGTAAACTCAAAAATTCGCTTCGTCTTCAAAAAAAAAGCGTTAGTTTGACTAACGCTTTCAAAAATCAATAAGATGGTTTGGTATCGGTACGTCCCAGATTAACACCGTAACCCGGGAAAACATTGTAACGCAACATCACCTCGAGGCCTCCATTCCGTTTGGACGCAGGTGTTAAGGCTGAGACGTTTATGTCGTAGGAAATACCAATGGCGTATTTATTGTATTGTAATAAAACCGATGGGATAATAGCATCTCTGAACCTGTAATAGCCACCAATAGAAAGTGCTTTTGGCTTCTTTAGCTGGGTATAGGTAGATGGATCTCCTAAGATAAATTTGAATAAGGCACCAGCCACAAATTCGGAACTTCCTCCTTGTCTCATGTACAAGAAGCTTGGCATGATCGCATTTACGGAATTAGGGATATTAAAATCTCCGTTAAAGTAAGCACACATACGTGTTTGCAGACGTTCGTTGCTATTCAGGAAAGAGGTTTTGCCCAATTTGTAGTGGTAGGCAGATACACCCACGTCGAACTTGGCAGCATTTTTTGCGCTCAAAAATTTATCGCTTTGAATGTAGTTAAGATTTACACCACCGCCTAAATCGAAGGATGTAACACCGCTCTTAGTAGGGTTTTCACCGGTAGGAAGGTTGGGATTGTAATTGTATCCATCGTACTGACGGTCATATCTGAGATTACTTCCATCTAAAGTTCTGTAAAAAAAGCCACTTTGTAAGCCTCCTGAAAATTTCATTTTTTTAGAAATTTTCTGAATGTAACTAATTCCAAGATTTGGATTAAGCGTACTCAATTTGGCGTCTCCCGCAACATCCTTAAAAATATTGGCTGCAACCGCGAAATAATTGCCTTTTAGCTTTTTGTGTTTAATGGTTTGATCAAACGAAAAACCCATGGTCTGGTATTTGTCGGTAACAGTTGCCCATTGTGTTTTGTAATTGGCAATAGCCCGCGTATTATAAGTAACACCGGCCAGGGCAGGATTGATCGAAGATGGCGTTTCCGCGTACTGCGAAAAATGGATGTCCTGCGCGAAAGCAATTTGATTTATAAAAACAAATGCTACAAGCGAATTGATGATATGTTTTGTTTGCATAAAAATTACCTTAATAGTGTTATGTTACCCTTCGTACTAAAGGCCTTGCCGTCGTATGTTTTACCTTCGAGGCGGTAAACAAATACACCGGTATTCATGGCTTCTCCTTTATAAGTTCCATCCCAGCCTATTTTCTGGTCTGCGGTTTCAAAAACTTTTTCTCCCCAACGGTCAAAGACCATAAAGGTTAGAGATTCAAGACAAATACCTCTTACATAGAGCACATCGTTAGCTCCATCGTTGTTTGGTGTAAAGGCATTTGGCACGTACATTTCACCGCAATCATCAATAATAATCACGTTAATTGTATCACTCGAAGCACAGTGTTTACTGTTATATCCTGTAAGGACGTATTGTGTTGTTTTAAACGGATTAACGGTTACATTCGGTTTTGTTAAAGAAGTAATGTTATATCCAGGCGACCATTCGTAGGTG
>CAZMHW010000487.1:2044-3326 GCA_964566105.1 uncultured Akkermansia sp. | reverse complement strand
TTTCCTTTGTAGGATTGATTTCCATAAAACATCAGGTTAAAAACATCTTTGGAATAAGTAGCATTGAGCACCTCCTGATTTTTAAAACCGATCAGGTAATCAAACTTGTTATTGCCTTTCACAAACGCGCTCATGTCGTAGTTAAGCAGCAATCCAAAATTATTTTTTCCTCTTAAATGTTTGGAAGATTCCTCTTTCAGATCATTGTCAATATAGCCCCCCCAAATGAGCTTATTCACCAATCTACTGCTCATGCCATTACTCCCGGCCTCAAAATCCAGGTTCACAGAAACACTTCTGCCTGTTTTGCTGTAGTTTAGGAAATTTGCGTTGTACTGGGAATACCCCTGCAAAGCACAAAAAACCAAATTAATAAAAACAAAAAATCTAAAAAAAATCATTTCTAAAAATACTATTTGTCCGGTACCAAACCCATAAGGAGTATCAAACATCATTATTTACCCCGCTGTTGAAGCGAAGCTTCAACCTCTTTGTGTACCTATGTTCCTCCGTTTATCAATTCCTATGTAACTATGTGGTTAATTTCTTATCCCGATCAGTTGCTAAGCCCCACATTGTAGTTTAACTCCGCAATAATGTTTATCTTCAATTCGTAACTCTCCATTATTTTAATCGCGGGCGGACTGGTAGGCATCAGGAATTTTGACACCACCTTAATGGATTTACAGCGTTTTAAATTATTAATCTTGTTCTGGCCGACAGGAATCAAAATACGTTTCTGTGAAGGAGAGATCACCTCATTGCCAAAATTAACCGTACCACGGTCCAGAGTATTTGCATTCGCAATAAAAAGAGAATCCAGAATAACGTTTTGTTCGTCGTACAGATAAGCCTGCAAACGTACTGAAAAAGGATAACCATTGCTGGCCTGAATAACTAAATTACCGGAGTTAACCTTGTCCAGTTGAGCCACATTCGAAAAATCCACCTTGGTCGTATTGCGCAACTCAAAATAATCAGCAGTATATTTTAGAGGAATATCAATGTGTGCAATGATTCGTAATCCGGTATTGTAAAAAGCAAAATCATTGTAGCCCGAAATATTTCCGAGTGGATTGACATTGATCTTTCCCTGATATGTAAGCTTATCGGGTAAATTAGAAATGAAGGGTACCACATTGCTATTGCCTGAGTTAAAGGAAAATGACTTCACACTCGGAGAAATGACTGTTCCTGCTCTGGTTGCCCTGTTAATGTTAACATTGGATAACTGATTGTTCCCTAAGGATTCTACTTTGTTACTTTGGGTGTTAATGGATTT
>CAZMHW010000487.1:0-2034 GCA_964566105.1 uncultured Akkermansia sp. | reverse complement strand
CCCATTGAATTCAGCGCCAAACTCGTTCAACAGGTCAAAATTCATTGTGGCCTCACTCAACATAAAATTAGAAGCTGTAAAATTATCGCTAAAGCCAAATCTCGCCGTATCCAAAGGCAAATCAATCACTTGCTGACCAAAATAACCTTCCACAAAGTCAGGAACAATCTTAGAATATGAAACATCCAGAATAGCTCCGTCGCCAAATTTTAATACCAGCGAGTTTGTGGCCTGGGTGCTTAATCCAACTGTATATGTTTGAACAATGGTATTGTATTTGAGTCCTGATATCCCCCGCATATTGATGCTGTATCCCGACAGGTCATAGGTCCTGATGAGTGAATTGGTTCCGGTAGGAATGGTCTCGGTTATCGTCAAATCTGCCCCGTTTTTGGTAGCACCCTGAATTTTGTATATAAGATCAAGGGGTTCAGTCAGGTTATTTGTAAATTTTATCGTCATAAATCCTTCACGCACATCTACCCTTTTCAGCGAGA
The DNA here is from genome assembly GCA_964566105.1 of uncultured Akkermansia sp. Classification (GTDB taxonomy): domain Bacteria; phylum Bacteroidota; class Bacteroidia; order B-17B0; family Aurantibacillaceae; genus Aurantibacillus. Next base: position 1,537 of record CAZMHW010000487.1, on the reverse strand, counting down.
CTCCGTTGGGAATATCAAAAACCTGTTCTGTCGCTGGAAATTGGTTAAAAGGCTGTCCTACGTAGGCGGTTGGACTAAAAGGCGAGACATTTAGCAATGAAATCCTAGGGATAGTCGTGTCCGGCAAAGAAAGCACTGAGTCCAGTTTAATCGCAGCTACCTCACGGTTTACCACCAAATGCAGTAATCCTGTGTTATCTGCACTAAAAAGGCTATCACCGGCAAAATTTGTGACGTTCAAAACACTGTTCACTACCGGCAATACCACGTCTACATCCCAATTGGCATCTGTGGACTTTCGGCAACCAAAGAACAATAAAGACATCAGGCAAAGGACCCTGATTTTCTTGAGTATTATCATGTTTTACAAATATAATTTATTTAGTTGACTTAAAAAAAGTGGTCATTTGGTTTTCAGTTATGACACCCATACGCCTTTAAAACTAATTGTTCACCGAAGGTTTTTGATATTTTTAGGATAAAAACTCCCCTTTTTTCACTATCTTTGAGCTGAATTAAATGAAACTGGGTTTACGATTTTTCTTGTCCTGGATTTTTTCCGCCATAGTGATGTTTACGTTATTTTACGTATGGCATGGAATCTTTCTTAATGATTTTAAACGCATCCAATTTCCCCTCCTTTGGTTTGTTTCTTTTGCTGCTTTCACCTATCTTCTTTTTGGTGCCGGAATATATTTCCTCTACGAAAGTCAGGTGATGAAAAAGATGCGCAATTTTTTTCTAAGAGGGGTTATTTGTGGCCTTATTGCCGGCTTTTCTCTGTTCATGATCGCCACCATCGTCAACATTTCTTTAACCCGGCACTTAAGTATGCAACACCTGATGATGGACTGCATATGGCAAATGACAGAACAGGTAGTGGGCGCCATGGTGATTGTGCTCTTTAAAATCGTCATTCACGAACCTCAAACAGAACACGCTTAGTTCTTTATTTTTAAACTAATCTATCCACCTGGCCGGTTTATGCAGACTTTACTTACATTTTTAAAATCCAAACAATTTTTAATTCAATTTGGAATTATTCTCGCCCTCGTATTTATCATTCTGTTTTCAACGCTCAAATGGCTCTCCTCATACACCCAACACGGTGATTTTGTGCTGGTACCGGATTTTAAGGGCCAAAGTATTACCGGACTCGATGACTTTATTAAAGACAAGGGGGTTAATTACCAGATCATTGATAGTATTTACGATCCCAAAGAAAAGCCTGGTGTTGTATTAAGACAGGATCCGGATACAAATGTCAAAGTGAAACACAATAGAACCATCTACCTTTACGTTACAGGGATGGTAGCCCCGCAAATTGTCATGCCCAAACTGGTAGACAGGAGCGAAAGGCAGGCAAGGCTTATTCTGAATAGCTATGGGTTAAAAGTAGGAAAAGTAGTAGCAAAAGCCGCCGATTGTAATGGTTGTGTCTTGTCACAACTCATACATGGCAAGGAAGTAGAGCCTGGCACCGGTGTAAAAAAAGGCAGTGTAACCAGTTCAATAGCCTCAGTAAAATCTGATAATT
>CAZMHW010000486.1:0-3346 GCA_964566105.1 uncultured Akkermansia sp. | reverse complement strand
ACTGAATTCGGTAAAATACCACAAAGGTCAGAACACGATCGCCAAAGAAATGCAGTCGTTTTTGCAGGACAGTCAGCTCATTAAAAAACGCGAAAAGCACTTATACCACCAGCCTATTAAAGAAAATATTTTAAAGGACAAGGTGCAGGAGTATTACTCGATTCGTTGCGTACCGCAAATCCTGGGACCTGTTCACGATACCATTGCCTATGCAGAAGAAGTGATTATCAATGAGATTAATTCGGTGAACGACAATCCCATTATTGATTACGAAAATAAGAACGTGTTTCACGGTGGAAATTTTCATGGGGACTATGCCGCACTGGAAATGGACAAATTAAAAATTGTGATCACAAAACTTTCCATGTTATGTGAGCGTCAGCTGAATTTTTTACTCAACGACAAACTGAACGGGATTTTACCTCCGTTTATTAATCTGGGAACCATAGGGTTAAATCTCGGCATACAAGGGGTGCAGTTCACTGCTACTTCCACTACCGCTGAAAATCAGACTCTGAGTTTTCCTATGTACGTGCACAGTATCCCAAGTAATAACGACAATCAGGACATTGTGAGCATGGGCGCTAACGCCGCCCTTATCGCTCAGAAAGTCATTAATAATTCGTACGAGGTACTGGCAATTGAGTTTATGGCCCTTGCCCAGGCATTGGATTATCTGGATATTTTACCTAAAAGTTCTAAAAAAGCGCAGCTTTATTACAAAGAATTGAGGGCTTTAGTACCGAAATTTAAAGAAGACAGCGTTAAATACAAGGACCAGGAAAAAATAATCACCTATTTAAAAAGCAAAATATAAGCAGTTCAAAAAACATTATTTTGTTAAATTTGTATTACACACACGCAGTATTAAACTATGACAAAATTCGCTTTAGTTACAGGAGGTTCGAGGGGCATTGGAAGAGCCGTTTGTGTTACCCTCGCCGAAATGGGTTATAACGTCCTGATTAATTACCAGTCCAACGAATCCGAAGCTCTTAAAACCCTTGAGTTGGTGAAAGAAAAAGGAATGGATGGCTTAACCATGAAATTTGACGTTTCCAAACAGGATGAAGTAAACGCCGTTTTAGGTGCCTGGATGGAAAACAACAAGGATAAGGAAATTGAAGTACTTGTAAATAACGCCGGAATCCGCAAGGATAACCTGTTGATGTGGATGAGCGACGCGGAATGGCATTCAGTAATGGACATAGCCGTTGACGGGTTCTTTTACGTAACACGCCTCATCATTAAAAACATGCTCGTAAAAAAATACGGGCGCGTTGTCAACATTGTTTCTCTCTCGGGATTAAAAGGCTTACCGGGACAAACCAATTACTCCGCTTCCAAAGCTGCGGTTATTGGTGCTACCAAGGCCCTGTCACAAGAGGTGGGCCGCAGAGGTATTACAGTGAATGCGGTTGCGCCTGGTTTTATTAAAACCGACATGACGCATGACCTGAATGAAAAAGATTTTAAATCCTTAATACCGATGAATCGTTTTGGTGAAGTACAGGAAGTAGCGGATGTAGTGGGTTGGCTGGCATCTTCCAAATCGACCTATGTTACAGGACAAGTGATTTCCGTAAACGGAGGATTATATTCTTAAGCAAGGAAACGACACATGAGAAGAGTAGTTATAACTGGAATGGGGATTTGGTCTTGCCTCGGCAATAACCTCGAAGAAGTTAAAAATTCTTTGTACGAGGGAAAGTCTGGTATAGTGCTTGATCCTGAACGGAAAGAATGGGGATACAGATCCTTGTTAACAGGTAAAGTTGCCGACGCGGAACTAAAAGGGGTGCTTGACAGACGCGCACGTATCCAACTCTCACAGGAAGCAGAATACGCTTACCTTTCTACCGTAGAAGCCCTTAGAAACGCCAAAATGGAACAATCCTGGATTGATGAAAATGAAGTTGGCATTCTTTTTGGCAATGACAGTTCGGCTAAAGCAGTTATGGAAGCTATTGATATTGTGCGTGCAAAAAAAGACACGACATTAATTGGTTCAGGCTCCATCTTTCAGTCTATGAACTGTACTGTAACGATGAACCTCTCTACCATCTTTAAACTCAAAGGCATCAATTTTACCGTTAGCGGCGCCTGTGCCAGTGGTTCACACTCTATTGGCATAGCTTACCTCATGATAAAAATGGGCCTGCAGAATCATGTGATCTGCGGTGGTGCTCAGGAAGTAAACCCTTTTGCCTTTGGCAGCTTTGACGGGCTCAGCGCGTTTTCCATAAGACACAACGAACCCACCAAAGCCTCACGTCCATTTGACAAAGACCGCGATGGTTTGGTACCCAGTGGCGGTTCCGCTACCGTTATTCTTGAAGATTATGAGTCGGCCGTAAAACGGGGCGCTCCTATTTTAGCCGAAGTTGTAGGTTATGGTTTTTCATCCAACGGAGAACATATTTCCAACTCCAGCGTGGATGGCCAGGTGCGTTCGCTGGAAATGGCTTTGAAAGATGCCGGAATGAGTTCTTCCGACATCGATTATATTAATGCCCATGCCACCTCCACTCCCGGAGGAGATAAGGCGGAAGCGATAGCCATTGACCGTGTTTTTGGAAAAGACAAAACACCGGTAAGTTCCACTAAATCTATGACCGGCCACGAATGCTGGATGGCCGGAGCCAGTGAGATCGTTTATTCGATGCTCATGATGCAAAACGACTTCATTGCCCCGAATATTAATTTCGAAAATCCGGACGAAGATTCCGCTAAACTTAACATTAATTCAAAAACTGTTAATAAAAAGATAAATACTTTCCTCAGTAATTCTTTTGGATTTGGCGGAACAAATTCAACTTTGATAATTAAAAAAATACCCACCAACAGTTAAGAGATAATGACAAAAGACGAGATCATAGAAAAAATTAAAGAATTTTTAGTGGAAGAATTTGAGGTAGATGCTGCGAAAATTCTGCCTGAAGCCAATATGCGTGAAACACTTGACCTGGATAGTCTGGACTATGTGGATCTTGTAGTGGTAATTGAAAGCAATTTTGGATTTAAAGTGGTGGGTGAGGATTTCGTAAACATTCATACCTTCCAGAATTTTTATGATTATTGCTACGATAAAGTAAGTCAAAAAGACCTGGCGTAATCCACAATCATGCCTGAAAACAGCAAGTGGGAAGGAAAAACCAAGGGCAGTCTGATCGGGCATAGAATTTTCGTATTTATACTCAACACCTTTGGGCTTAACATAGCCTATTTTATCCTTCGTTTTGTTTCCTTCTATTTTTTTGTGTTCGCCAAATCCACAAAAACCTGCCTGAAATATTTCAGGGAAATTCAGAATTATCAGGGATTAAAAGTTTACCGGGCCACGTAT
>CAZMHW010000485.1:2732-3354 GCA_964566105.1 uncultured Akkermansia sp. | reverse complement strand
TTTTTTACATAAAACAATATTAAATAATTAATATTTTTTAATTACCTAGTACTCTTTTTTTTTTTATATTTATATTTTTATTAAATTATAATTTTTTTTATTATATACTCTCTTTAATGTAAGTTTAGTGTTATAATTTTTTGTTTTACGTCCAGTATACGACCGGTAAAACGCTTCCAGTAATACATCCTGTTGATTATCACTGTAACCATCTACGTAACTTTGAGTGGTCGGTATCCCGTTAAGAATAGTAGAATAAGTGTAAGTTCCGGTTGAATTGGGATTTTTACTTCCAAGCTCATTGGCCACATCCCTTCGTGTCGTTCTGAATTCCTCAAATATTTTTGAGTCAATAGGATCTTTTCCGTCTTTAAAAGAATTAAAAAAGGTGAAGGTGGAAATGTTGAAGTTACCACTTTCGTTAGGACTACCGTTAAAAGTATATCCGCGAATATAGCCTTCGGCATCAATTTTGGTGGAGTCATAGAGAATATAAGCCGATTTGCTGAGTGTCTTGGAATAGTTTCCATTCAACTCAATTTTAATTGAACTATGAGGTTCAATAGTTGAACGATAGGTATATGTTTTGCCTTCTGTTTCCGTATAAGGAGTAGTCTGAGCC
>CAZMHW010000485.1:0-2722 GCA_964566105.1 uncultured Akkermansia sp. | reverse complement strand
TTTCCGCTTTCTACGGGACTTATATTAAAATTATAACCATAGTTTTCATTATATTTCAGAGAATCTACATAACGGATGTAAGAGGATTTGTTTTTGGTCAAGGAATAGTTGCCATTTAATTCTATCTTAATCGAGCTATGGGGTTCAATAGTGGAACGATAGGTATATGTTCTGCCCTCTGTTTCCGTATAAGGAGTGGTCTGAGCTCCGTATTTGGACAACCAGCCATTTTTAGCACTATTTTCGCGTATGTGAGGGTCGTAAAGACCGGTAGTAAATAAAAAGCCCGGCGCCTGATTTCTATGGCTAAAATCCATCCCAGCAAACTGAGAACTTGGAAGGAAGTTTGGCAGAGCCTGCCCCCCCTGCACCTGACCGGTGATGGCAATTGTTTTTACCATCATGATGGTACGTGCCAGCAACTCGCCAATTTCCTTAAAATTGGACGTTTTTTCAGGTTCCTCGGGCTTCGCAATACTTGGCGCTTTTGCATCCGGCGCCTTCCCTTTTTGTTGGGATTTGTCGTTGGCACTATTTGGCGCTCCCGGATTATTTACTTTTCTGAAATAAGGAATTTTATTATACAACTGCACCAGATTGAGGTTTGCTGTTAAATTGTGCGTGCGTGTATTTTGGATCGTGTTCCCAATACTGTCATTTGCGGCAAAAGGCCTGCGGGTCCAGGTGTAGGTACCTCCAAAACGGTAGGTTGACTTCACAAAATCAAAAATAGGAATCTTGTTAATCGGAATATCCGCATTCAGATTCATTTGCTGCCTATATGTTGTATTTTCTCCAAATCGGCCTATACGTTCTGTTTTATCCTTGGAATAGATTGAATCTCTGCCCTTAAAGAATGTAGTCAGAACATCTTCGCGTGCGCTTTTATCGCTTTTCCAGTTTTCGCCCTGCTTCCGTTCCAGAATACGACCATCGTTCGTAGCCATGTAATCAAATTTCAGCGCTTTATTAAAAGCCCATACAAAATTATAATTACGGGTCATCATAAAGTTCTTATTTACCAATGTTGGATTTGCGAACTGATCAGAGCCGGCGTAATACCCCGTAATATCCCTGTTTTTGAGGGCTGCGTATGTTCGGTTAACATCTATAGATGTACCGAAACTATTTGGCATGAGCTGAAGGTTAAAGTCTTTAATAAGTGCAAACCATTTATTCTGGAAGATTTTCATCTTACTGAAAGGTTTGATTGTAAGTGGATTTCTTAATGTAAACGCATACTGAATATTACCTCTGTATTGTTTACTGTAATTATACTGCACATTTACACTTCGTTTAAAAATCTCATTGTACGCGTAGGTTACCGAGAAGTTACTGATATCCCATGGCATTGGTTTTGCCTTAGCTCTTTTAAGACCATCAATTCTTACATTGGTCAGATTAAATCCTTTACGCTCTGTAATATCCAGGGTTTGATCCGCGATTTTCGCCCGCGTGGTATCCGCCACATCCTTGTTATTAAGAACGTCATTCAATCTTACATCCGGATCAAGTGGATTAAACAGAGGTGTGATTTTTGTCTTACCATAGTTATAGAAAATAGGCAAGGTTACCTTCCATTTGTCGGGGAAAAATTTTCCGGCATTGATGGACGTACTTACATCCCAGTTGGCCGTTGTTTCTTTACTTCTTTCGTTGATCTTGCTTTCCACACTTCCCCAGAACGGAGTTTTGTAGGTTCCGGCAAGTGACAACATTCCCAGGTCGGCCAGTTTCGCCTGCACCTGACCCGTTGTTGCCCAACCTCCTTTGTTATTAAAATCGGTCAAACGTAATTCGTTAATCCACACTTCCACACAATGCGATAAATTGTCTGTGCCTTTTGGATTACGCACGCCCACCATGGCACTTTTGATGGTTCCCAGATTTGGGTTTCCCACAATGGTAACCGTGTAGCCTCCCATGTCTTTGGAATAAGGAGTTGTGAGTTGATTGAGTTCACTGAAATAACCTACTTTCGTATTCCGTTCATTTTTTACAACACTAATATCTTTAAAATTAAAATTGACCTGGTTTTCGGCCGGCCATACGGTAGAGCGGGCATCGGTACTGTTTGGATCGTAGGTTCCTTTAGGGGTTAGTTTTAAAGGCACCTCGTATTCGTAGAAATTGTTATTGTAATCACTACCTACCCTAAAGAATAAAGTCACATCACCATCATTAAGTGGCATATCGTTCAAACGCTCTGCATGCACGTCCATCTTAATGTTTTCGTACATGCGGGTATCCAGATCAGGCAAAGCCTTAAAAATAGCCCGGCTGTCGCCGTCTTTAAGATCACATATACGCATGGATAACGCTTGTTCATTTAACAGCACCAGATTTGTGGTTTGTACGTTTTGCTGTTGATTAATGTCGGGAGGCATAACGTAATTTACAGGAACTTTGGTTGAATTCTCCTGTAAGCTCACAGCAGACACGTCAAAAGAAGCGCCATTTTCGTCACGTGCAATGTACTCTCCCGGTTTCCGGAGATCAAACTGGTAACGACGCCAGTCGCTACGCACAAGTTCAAAACGGGCCAAACGCACCAATACCGGGCGGTCAAAACCTTTCATATACACCCGCATAAAACGAATGGAATTAAAACCTTCTATGCCTCCCACATTCGTTTCAAACTGCGAGATCGGAATTTTGAACTGATACCATTTTACTGTTTTTGTAACACCGCTAAAATCAGCTGTACCATCAAATGCATCCA
>CAZMHW010000484.1:0-3358 GCA_964566105.1 uncultured Akkermansia sp. | reverse complement strand
ATATAAGATAATTTTATGAAAACATTTTTAATCTCAAAAATTGGCCGGCTACGCATCATCGCCATATTGGAAGGAATTTCACTTCTGATTCTTGTTTTTGCCGCAGTTCCTTTAAAATATTTTTTTCACAATGCTGCCCTTACCAAAGTCATGGGACCCATTCATGGTGTTTTGTTTTTGCTTTTCATTTTTAATTGCCTGAGTGTGGGTGTTGAATACAGATGGAGTTTTAAAACCACCACCTGGAAAGTGCTTCTGGCTTGTATTATTCCTTTTGGAACGTTTTACATAGACCGGAAAATTTTAAGTAAACTAAAAACATAAACTTACTCTGATATGAAAACATTGCTTATTGCACTTGCGGTTCTGTTGGTCTTATACCTGAGTTACAGAACCTACCGCATTCTCACGCTCACCAATGGCCTAGATAAAATTCTCGCCAAAGGTGCTGTGGTGCTGGATGTAAGAACTGAGACCGAATACAAAACAGGACATATTAAAGGTGCCGTAAACATTCCTTTAAGTCACCTGCACGAAGGTGCGGTTCCGTTTGATACCAGCACGGTTATCATTACCTGTTGTTCCCACGGATTACGTAGTGTGAAAGCAATGAAGGTTCTTCAGTCCAGAGGTTTTCGCCATGTTTACAACGGGGGTACCTGGAACGATCTTGAAAAAATAATAGAGAAGAACACAGCTAACTAAGTTCTCATAAACGAAAGAGTACTGCCAGTATAACGCGTTCTTCAGATTTTACAAGGTCCGGGGTCCATCCGGGAGCTAGGCCTGTGGTTGTGTAACCGCTGGGAGAAGTTACTCCTCCGTGTCCGGCGAAATAATTCACGCTGGATTGGCGGTGTACGTATTCCAATCGAAATAAAATGTGTTCGTTGGGCATCCAGTCAATGTTGGTGGAATAATCAAAACCTTCAAATTTATCACCGGGATTTGCGCTGTAAGGAAACGCGCCGGCTGTAGTCAGAGGATTGCCGGGATTTGGCAGGTTGCTGGCTTGTCCTGTGGGATAAAGCACGAGGTAACGCCCGGGGTTGGTCATGTAACCTCCTCCAAATGTCCACGCGAATTTATTTTTAGCAAACCACATCCTGTTGTAAAACATCACACTTCCAAAATATTGTGCAGGCCCCTGCAAGGAATCGCCGTCTTTCAACCCGTTTACACCACCTCCTTTTTCAAAACCAAAATCAGCGGTCAATGAAAAAGCCAGTTTGCTGATGCCTCGTGATTTGGGTTTGTTGAGATACCTTACCAGTAAACTGTTGTCAGAATGAAAGCGTTTGCGCTGTGGTATACCGGCCGCGTCTGCACCGTAATAATCGTTCGTGAGTAACTTAATGTTTTCATTCGGACACCAGGTAATGTTACCACCAACTCCAGGTTGGTGATTAAACATACCGTAACTCTGCCAGCCGTTAATGATCCAGGGTTCTAGTTTTAGTTTTTTAGTAGCGAAGATCTGAAGACGGATGCCATTAAAAAACCAGGGTGTGTTATCGGACGTAAAGGAGGCCTGGTATTCCCAGTTTTCCACCTGATAATAGGAATTAAGTCCGATGTAAGACATAAACATACCGGCATCGATGTTAATGCCGTGAAGGTAGTTAAAATGGTAACCCGCATTGGCTTCTGCAAGATAACGGTAAACGTTATCGAGTTGGTACTGCCCTTTATACACGCTGTAATCGTTTCGTGGGATCACGGTAGAGCGTGTCCCAAATTGAGTGACAATATGTGCACGGGCACCTTTGTAATAAAAATCGCCACCTAAGTGCGCGGCAGAGACCTGCATCTCATTATTTCGCGCGAGCGCCGTTGAACCAACAACGGTATTGTCGATGGGGTCGTTAAAGGAATGGGTGTAATTAGCATCCAGCATAACAGTGGGTGTAAAATATTTTCCTGCCAGAGTGGGACTTGATCTTCTGTCTCCGCCGTTCCACCAGCTGCAGTCCATGCCTTCCAGTGGTTCTCCTTTTTGGTGATTGATTTCTGCCAGACTGTCTTCCTGTGAAAAAGCGATGAGGCTGCCGGCCATGAATAAAAGGCTAAGTAGATGTGTTTTCATGCTGTGCTTATTTTTTGATTTGTTGTAAAAGTTGATTGAGTTTGAATTGTTTTTTAAGTGGGTCGAACTGAATTAATTCTTCGTCAGACCGAAAATAAAAAGCGATCTGATTTTCAATTTCGGGATTGTCTGAAAATGCTAACCTTAGCTGATAGAGCGTGAGAGGGAGGATTTCAGAATCGGTGGTTTTACTGAAAAAATAGGTGTCGGTGAGGGGTGAGTCCCTCAATCCCGTTCCTTTGGTTCTTTTGTACAAGAGAATTTCTTCACCGGGATTTAAAATGAAATACGCTTCATTTTGAAAGAAGCGGTAGTCGTGTCCCGAAGGATCGCGGTAACCAAATAATTGTTTTTTTAAAAGTGTAAAAGCACTGTCCCTGGTGGTGACAGAAACCGTGTTTTTCTTAAAAACATCGTGAATCCGGATTTTTACTTCAGTTCCGGAATAACACAAGTGATTTCGCCGGAAGTCGTCTGCCGTGCAGAATAAACCCCTTGCTTTTGTTTGAGCAACAAGCGACACATGTGCGCAAAGGCAAATGGAAATTAGAAGGGAATACTGGTTCATTTTTGACAAAATATTTCTACGTCGCCAGGGGCAACAAATTCAGAACATAAAATTTAATACGTTTAAAACTAAAGGGTACGGGCTCTTCTAGGTTACGCGTTTCAGGTTAAATTCTTTTGATCTGGCAATGACCATCGGGAATTTTTCAATTTTTACGGAACTGCTGTCTAATCCAAATGCCTTGGCTTCACTCAAGCTAAAACGTTTGAGGAAAAAGTAAATGTTCAATATGACTTTTTCAAAAGTAGGCAGGTCGTTTTCATAGGACAGGAATTTTTCAAGAACCACGAATTTAAAATCACCGATCACATTGTTCTTATTCAGGGATTCGTAACGACTGGTAATATCCACTTCTTTATTTTTTACCAGGTCTTCTACAACTTTACGGAACATAAGATTAACACGTGGTGCAATCCTGAATCCGAGTTTAAAATCAATACGGATAATATCGTTGCCTGCAATGTGCGTTACTTTGTAATCCATGCGGTAAGGTTCGTTCATCACGTCCACATGCACAAACCAATACACATCGGCTTTCTTTGGGCGTTTTTGAAGAATAGAGTAAATGATCTTAGCCTCTATTTCTTCGGGATTATTGGCCCCGGTCATAAACACCAGGTGTGTGGCGTATTTCTGAAGGGATTCATCATTACTCAGATCTATCAACATTTGTTTGTGATCTTCAAATTTCACCATGTCCACAT
>CAZMHW010000483.1:0-3359 GCA_964566105.1 uncultured Akkermansia sp. | reverse complement strand
GAAATAGGGAGATTGGTTTCTTTGATTATCTTTTGTTTGATTTCCTGCGCCAGTTTATAACAACCAAAAAACTTGTCCATCCCGGTCATGTCCATGTAAAATTCATCAATCGACGATTTTTCATACACCGGTACATTTTCTTTGATGATATCAGTTACCATGTTCGAATAATAACTGTATTGGTCGTGGTCGCCTTTTACAACAATAGCATCCGGACACAGTTGTTTGGCCATGCGCATGGGCATGGCTGAATGTATGCCGTATGCCCGGGCTTCATAACTACAGGAGGCAACTACGCCTCTATCACTACTGCCTCCCACTAATACTGGTTTTCCAATTAATTTGGGATTGATCTCCCGTTCAACTGAGACAAAAAAACTGTCCAGGTCCATGTGCATCACTTGCCTTTCCATGACTCTAAATTACTATGAATAGAAACAGCCTATTGCTATGAATTGTAGTAAAATGGGGACACTGCAAAAAAATGTTAGCCTATGAGCTTAGCAAGGTTTTAACCTTACATTTGCTGGTGACTAGTTTCATGGCATCTACTCAATTAAACGAACCAAAGGTCAGCTCTCTCCGTCAAAGGCAGATTGTAGCCGAATATCTTCAAAAGCTGGATGAGCATATCCATGCTCTTAAAACTGGAAGCGAAGACCGTGCCCGGGAAATAAACGAGTTTGCCGAAATGCTTCACATTCACCCCGTTCATTTGAGCAATACCATCAAGGAGGTTACGGGACAATCAAGCTGTAGTTTATTTGAAGAACGCCTGGTGCAGGCATCGAAAGATCTGCTTTTGCAACCACATCTGTCTATTAAGGAGGTAGCCGCACAACTTACTTACGACCCTTCTAATTTTACAAAATTCTTTAAACGCTTTACCGGACTCACACCAAAACAATTCAGGGAAACTTCTAAAATCTGAAGCTCTCACCATTTTTTCTGAAGCTCTCACCATTTTTAGCGGGTTTAGCTCAGTACCTTTGTCACCTAAAATTAATACTATGGAAACTACACAAAAAATAGCCCTGGTTACCGGTGGAAGCCGGGGATTAGGAAAAGACATGGCTTTGAGTCTGGCCAAAAAAGATATAGACGTTATACTTACTTACGCCACAAACAAAGAAGAGGCTTTAAATACCGTAAAAGAAATAGAAGCTCTGGGAAGAAAAGCGGTAGCTCTTAAATTAGATCTTAAAGATTTTAAAAGTTTGGATGGATTTATTGTTTCTCTTTCTTCTGCTCTTAAAGAATTTTTTAAAACCAATAAATTTGATTTTCTTATCAATAACGCGGGTATGGGAGGCTCAATTTCTTTTGAGCACGTAACCGAGGAGATTTTTACGGACTTTTTAAACGTGCATTTTAAAGGAGTTTTCTTTTTAACTCAAAAAAGTTTGAGCCTTCTGAAAAATAACGGACGTATTATCAATATCTCTACAGGAACAACCCGTTTTGCAAATCCGGGATACTCGGTATATGCCTCGATGAAAGGGGCAATTGAAACGCTGACGAAATACATGGCAAAAGAATTGGGCGCCAGGGGAATTACCGCAAACGTTGTGGCTCCCGGACCTGTAGAAACCGATTTTAATAATGCTACTATCCGCAACAACCCTCAGTTGAAAAGTGTGCTTTCGGGTTTATCACCTTTGGGAAGAGTGGGACAGGCAGATGATATTGGAGGTGTAGTGGCCTTCCTGTGTTCTGAAGATGCCAAGTGGATAAATGGACAACGGATTGAAGTAAGCGGAGGCATCAACGTTTAAAAAACAAAACCCCTTCTCTTTTACCCGCAAAACACGTTGCGGGAGAGAAGGGGATTTAAAATTTAAGTTTTGTTCTAAACTTAATCCGGAATAACCCGGCCACTGAGCGGAGTTTATTCGGACATAATCTGAAATAAGCCGGCCACTAAGCGAAGTCTATTTCGAACATAACCTGAAATAAACCGGCCACTGAGCGGAGCCGATTCGGACATAGTCTGAAATAAACCGGCCACTGAGCGGAGCCGAAGTGCCGGTTTATTTTTCCAGAATCAATTTCTTATAAACCACATCTGATCCATTCTCCAGACGAACCAAATAAGTTCCTTTAGCGAAGCTCGAAAGGTCAATCGTTTTAGAATTTGTAAATTCTCCTTTCGCAATTTCCCTGCCAACAATATCACAAATACTATAAGTAACAGATACTTTTACACTGCTTTGAAGTGTTACTAAGTTTGAAGCTGGATTCGGGAACAATTGAACGGAATTAAACAGACTGTTTTCAGAGATTCCGGTAAGGTTCCGAACAACGGTAAGAGTGGTGCTTCCACCGGAAACGCTGCTATGTACTCCGCTATTGCTGACCTTGCTTGAATTAGAAATGCCAAGGTTTAGAACTGAATTTGCAGGTACGCCGCTTTTTACCATAAACCAAAACTCCCCTATTTTCCCATTACCGGAAACATTGCTTCCGTTTGCTCTTACACTTGCAGCGTAGGCTTTTCCTGCAGCGAAATTTGTTTTTCTGAACTGAACATTTTGATTAGAAGCATTCAGGAAAGAGGACGTGTAAACAATATAAGCAGAGTTAGATTGGATCAATGTATTATCGAAATCAATGTCAAAAGCCACCCCATATAAATTAGACATTTGGTTGGATGCGCTGCCCAGTACAATGTCAGCTTTTTGCCACATGCCTTCATTTACAACGCCTGAATTCGCAACCAGGCTAATATCCGGGTTTACAGCCGAACTTTCTGAGGGTTTGAAACTGTGCGTTAATGCGTAATTGTTATAGATGGCGACAGTATCATTGTTGTTTATTGTACCATCTCCATTACAATCAATGTGACATCTGTTTTTACCTGTACTGCCATATCCCGTCCAGCCGTTAGCAAATTGTGAAGTATAAGCGTTACTGCCTCCGGATCTGGCAGTTCCTGTGGCATTATACGCTAACCCAATTTCAAACACATCAGAACTATTAACTACACCATCGCTGTTAGCGTCACCGGGCCACACATTGGCGCAGGTAGTGTCTATTGTGATAAAGACCACATTGCCACCGAAACAACCGTTAGCATCAACTCCTGTAACGGTAAATCCACTGTAAGAGGGTGTGGGTATTATATTTAAAGTAGGCCCAGTAGATACAGGTACAGTATTCCAGGAATACGTAACAGCTCCCGAGGCAGTGAAAGTAACACTCGAACCTTGACATACAGTTGGTGAAGGAGGACTGATTGAAATACTTGCAGTTGTAATCGACACACAGTGCACAGCCATAGCAGAACATCCCAGGCTATTTGTTCCAATAACGGAATAGCAGGTATTAGCTAGTGGATTTACAACGACAGAGGGAAATGC
>CAZMHW010000482.1:0-3362 GCA_964566105.1 uncultured Akkermansia sp. | reverse complement strand
ACAGCAGTCGTTTTAATGGTGTAATTAAATCTCACATCCATCACGGTATAAGGATTAATGCTGCGCTTAACATTGGTTGTGTTATCCAGGTATTGGCGTCCCACACCTTTATAAATAACCGAAATCTCAAATGCTTTAAACGGTTTTACCATAAGCATTAGTGAAGAAACAGAGTTTGGAGAGAAGGCAATGTCGGTATTTTTGTATGTTTTTTTATACTGTGTGTAAACAGAATAAGAAGCATCACTACTATCAATGTACTCAACAAAGTTTTTAATTTTGTTTTGTGAAAGCGATAGATTTCCTGATACAGCAAGGTACTTATTGATCGCTACATTAACTTCCATCTCTACACCCCTTCTGAAACTACTGGCCACATTTACCCGATTGTATTCCCCCACATTATTAATTTGTCCGTTTAAAACTAACTGATTGGTGTAAGACATATTATAGAAGTTAGCCGCCATGGTTAATTTCTTTCGAATGTATTTTACCCCAGCCTCCAGATCTATCAGCTGCTCAGGTTTTGGGCGACTTCTAGGGCTACTTTGTACAAAATCGTCCCTGTTAGGTTCTTTGTTGGCCATGGCAAGTGAAGCATACAAATTAACATGTTTATTCAAATCGTAGCTTAATCCCATTTTAGGATTAAAAAAGAAATAACTCTGATTCTGCATTTGTTCACGCAGGGAATCGTTAAACCCTAAAAAGCGGTAATCTACTCTACGTGCCTGTAAATCAATAAATACGTTGAGATTAGAAAGCAGCTTGTAGTTTATTTTCAAATACAAGTTTCCATCGTTCTTATTGCCTGTATTTAAATAATATTGTTGATCGATTTCAGAATTGGAAGCATACTGGGCCCACATGATCCGCCCGAAATGTTTCCCGTAATACGTATTGTACCCTCCACCAAGAGTAAACATCAGTCTTGAATTCGGGGTGTAATTAAAATTGAAGATTCCACCGGCAAAATCATTGTCCAGCCACAAACGGCGTATCAGATCGCTGGTTGAAATCGTGTCACCTTTGGGTGTAACAACATTCTGAAGTCCATAATTTTGAAGCGAACTTCCTTGTTTGTATTGTTCGTAGTAGCCTTTACCTTTTGTGTAGTGCCCTGTAACGTTAAAACTCATCCTGGAATTTACACGGTGAATGAGGTGCAGCTGGAAATTATTCTGTTTATAATTGTCAGTTTCGTTTTTGTAATATTTCACATTTCCGTTGGCATCAAAGTACTCTCCGCAGGAATTGTAGGTACGGTTTCCACTTTTAATTGAATCTTCGGGAACATAGTTCCAGGCCTGGTATGTCTTTTCCTGACCGAGGAAATTGATGAATTTTACCACCGTTTTTTTACCGTAGTATCCCGCAGCCAGATAATACGATTGAAGATTTGTTGTGGCCCTGTCGATGTAGCCATTGCTGCTGATGTTAGAAGCTCTGGCATCGAAAGTAAATTTATTATTCAACAAACCTGTTCCCGCTGAAAGTGTATTTCTGAGTGTTCCAAATGAGCCTGCCGTTGAAACCACATTGGCATAAGCTTTTTCTTTGAGTTCGTTGGTCTGGAAATTAATAGTGGCCCCAAAGGCACCTGCCCCATTACTGGAAGCACCTACCCCCCGTTGCACCTGAATGTTATTGGTGCTTGATACCAGATCGGGCATATCCACAAAGTAAGTACCTTGTGATTCCGCATCGTTAACGGGTACACCATTGATGGTGACGTTGATTCGGGTTCCATCCGAACCACGGATGCGCAGTCCTGTGTAACCCACACCATTTCCGGCATCAGAATTAACTACCACATTCGAGAGTTGATTCAGCATATAAGGTGCGTCCTGGCCAAGGTTTTGTTTTTTTAAGGTTTCCGAATCAATGTTGCTAAAAGCCATGCCGTTGTTTTTATCCACACGGGTGGCGTTCACCACTACTTCATCCAGTTGTTTGTTGGATGCTGATAGAACGGGATTGTAGTTAACATCACTCTTAAGGTCCAATGTGTCCGTCCTGTCTGCGTAACCCAGACAACGGGTGGTCACAATGTAAAGGTCGTTCTTAAGGGGCTTAAATTTAAAAGTCCCTTCCAGATTGGAAGTAGCTGCAAATTGTGTGTTTTTAATACCGATAAGAGCAAAAGGTATCGGTTCTCCTTTTTGATTTGTTACCAGTCCTGAAATAACTGATTGTGCACGGATACTCGTGGAGTATGCCAAAGCGCTTGCAAAAAAAACTTTTGCAATTTTTTTGTAGTTCATTTTTTTGTTTGTTTTAGGCTAAGCGAAGCTTGCTTCGTTTCACCAGTTAATTAATACATTGATACAGGGGTGTATCAACTTTTAATTAGTTTTCCCTCCGCACGAATTACCGTGATCAGGTGTTTAACAGTGGTGTTGGTCACCTGCTGTTAACGGGTTTAATCTCAGCCTTCCTTCGAGTTTTAAGTTTTTAATTATTAGTTTTTAATATTAAAAACTAAACACTAGCAACTAAAAACCCGAGGTAAGCACCCCTTAAGACGAGGCAAAATTACAGTGTGTAAATGGATTGTGCAAAAAAAATATTTTTTTAACGAAAATATTGCAGAGTTTTGCAACGATGGAAGAAAAGAAACGCATTGCGATTATTGGCAGTACAGGTAGCATTGGAACACAGGCTCTGGAAGTAGTGAACGAAAACCCCGATCTGTATGAAGTAGAAGTATTGGTGGCCAATTCGAATGCCGACCTCTTAATTAAACAAGCCTTGCATTACACCCCTAACGCGGTGGTAATTGCAAACGAAACGCTGTATCAAAAAGTAAAAGAAGCTTTGCTTCCACACGATATTAAAGTATTTGCGGGAGCAAAAGCAGTAGAACAGATCGTTGAAATGGAAACCATTGATCTTGTTTTAGCTAGTGTAGTCGGCTATGCCGGACTTGCGAGTACCATTAATGCCATTAAACACAAAAAACAAATTGCCCTCGCCAATAAAGAAACCCTGGTGGTTGCCGGAGAGCTGGTGACGCAGTTAGCGTTAGAACATGCGGTGAACATATACCCGGTGGACAGCGAACACTCTGCCATCTTTCAATGTCTGGCCGGTGAATGGGATAATAAAATTGAAAAAATATATCTGACCGCCAGTGGCGGACCCTTCAGAGGCAAAGACAAAGACTTTTTAAAAACCGTAAAAAAAGAACAAGCGTTAAAGCATCCCAACTGGGTAATGGGTGCAAAAATTACCATTGACTCTGCCAGCCTTATGAATAAAGGACTGGAAGTGATAGAAGCAAAATGGTTATTTAATCTCGCGCCGGAAAAAATAGATGTCATCGTTCATCCTCAAAGCATCGTGCATAGTCTGGTACAGTT
>CAZMHW010000481.1:0-3364 GCA_964566105.1 uncultured Akkermansia sp. | reverse complement strand
ATCCAGCAATTCAAGCAAACCAATTCCCAATACCAAACCAAAATAGCCGGAGATTGCGGTTAAAAAAACGGACTCCAGCATAATTTGTCCGATGATCTGGGAAGGTACAGCACCGAGAGCTCGTTTTACACCTATTTCTTTGGTGCGTTCTTTCACCACAATAAGCATAATGTTACTAATACCGATCACCCCTGCCAAAAGCGTTCCCAGACCTACAATCCACACCAACATTTTAATTCCAAAAAAAAGTCCGTTCAATTTGTTGTATTCCACCGCCATGTTCCAATGTCCAATGGCCTTCAGGTCTTCCGGCGCTATTTTATGACGCTCTTTCATCAAAGCCAGAACCTTCTCTTCAGAAATCTCCGCAGGAACATCGTCCCGTGACTTAATTGCGAACCAACCTACAATGTCCCCATAGTTAAAGGCATTTTGAAATGTACTGAATGGAACCGTAATGCGTTGTGCCTGCTGACGTCCCTCACCTCCACTGGCAGCTATTTTGGTAAGACCTACCACTTTAAAATACACACCATTAATGCGGATATACCCTCCTATCACCTCTTCACCCTTTTTGAAAAGCATTTCTGCTACCCGTGGACCTATGACACAGATCTTACGTTTTTCTTTAATATCCAGATCGTTTATAAAGCGTCCTTTTTCAATTTTCACCTCGTTTATTTTACTCACCACAGGGTAATTCGCCTGAATCTCGCATGCGGCCGTTTTAAGTCCCCGCACCACATTGTTAGCTCCTTCATAACCACCCAATTGATTCATAGGACATACCACGTCCAATTCAGGCAGTTGTTTTAAAGCTTCCACATCTGCCAGATTAAAATAAAATTGCCTGCCGGGTTTCATGCCTTTGTAGGCTTTGGTGGTTTGCTCAGTCCACATAAAAAAACTATTGGTTGCCGTGCCCGCAAAGCCCTGTAAAATTCCATTACGCAGACCATTTCCGGAACCCAACATGATCACCAGCATAAAGATACCCCAGAACACCCCCAACATAGTGAGGAAGGTCCGCAGTTTATTTTTACGAACGGTTGCATAAATTTCCTGCCAGTTATCGCGTTCAAATACCATTTAATCTTCTCTTAATGCGTGAATGGGTTCAATACGGGCTGCTTTCAGGGCTGGAAATAATCCTGCCAGGGCACCTGCAACAATAATTAAAATTACGGAAGAAAGAGCGATTCCCAAATTTACCTCCGGGTTTTTAAAAAAATCTCCCTCCAATCCAAAATACTTGATAAGTTCAACCAGACCTATGCCAGCCATTAAACCCACATAACCGGCAATGAAGGTAATAAACACCGATTCCTGCACAATAAGAGAGACAATCGAAAAAGGAGTGGCGCCTAATGCCTTTCTTACCCCGATTTCTTTATTTCGTTCTTTTACAATGATCATCATAATATTACTCACGCCTACAACTCCCGCTATCAAAGTCAACACACCAATGATGTACACAAATAATTTTATACCGTCCAACATGCCCATAATACGTTTGTATTCCACGTTGTTGTTATACACCCCAAGGGCGTTCATGTCTTTTGGATCAAAATGGTATTTTTTCGCCAACCTTTGCCTGATCTCCTGGGCCATTTGTTCACTCCGTTCAATACTCACATTACCCGTGCTTGCCCAAATGGTATTCACATAGTCCTTTCCGTTGTTGATACGTTGCGCCGTAAGTAAGGGAATGTAAATCCGGTCGTTATCTCCTCTTCCCGGATCGTTAAACGTTCCTACCACTTTATACTTTGTTCCGGCCACATCGATAAATTTACCTAAAGGATCTTCCTTTTTAAACAAGGCGTCCCGCACAGGTAGGCCAATTACACACACCTTCCTGAATTCATTAAAATCAATTTCATTAATAAACCGGCCGCTCAGCACTTTTGCCCTTTCTAATTTGTTGTGATCGGGTGCAACCGGACGCACGATAAAACCCGCATGTTCTTTTTTGTAGGACAAGACCTTGCTCTGCCATCCCTGGTAAACGGCTGAAGCATTGTCTACCCCATCCACCTGTTTTTTTACGTAATAAAAATCGGTGTTGGTCAATTGAATGATTCTTCCGGGCTTATAACCTTCAAAAGCCATACTGGTCATACCTCCGTCTATCCAGATACTGTTAGCAGCGTCATTTCCAAACTGGGACTGAGCTCCATTTTTAAGACCTTGCCCGGCCGCCAGCAAAACAATCAGGATAAAAATTCCCCAGGCCACACTGAATGCGGTGAGAATGGTACGTAATTTATTCTTTTTGATCGTACCAAATATTTCCTGCCACTTGTCGATGTCAAACATTTGATCTTTTGTTTACTATTTACAATTTTCGAAAAATTTCAATTGTAAATCGTCAATTGCAAAATTGTCAATTATTTACAATCAGTCCATCCTTCAACCGAATGGTTCTGTCAGTTAATGCTGCAATATCATTTTCGTGTGTTACCAACACAATTGTTTTACCCTGCTTATTGATCTCCTTAAAAATATCCATGACTTCCAAAGAGGTTTGCGAATCGAGGGCACCCGTTGGTTCATCGGCAAAAATTACTTTGGGATCTCCGATCAAAGCCCTGGCAATGGCCACACGTTGTTTTTGTCCCCCACTTAATTCAGAAGGCAAATGATTGGCCCATTCTTTCAGTCCCATTTTGTCTAAATATTCCAGCGCTCTTTTGTTTCGCTCCTTACGTGACACTTTTTGATAATACAAAGGTAAGGCCACGTTCTCCATCGCGTTTTTAAAAGACAATAAATTAAAAGACTGAAACACAAAACCTAAAAACTGATTGCGCAATTGCGCGGCGCGCTTTTGGGAGAGATTTTTAATGGCTGTATTGTTCAGGAAATAATCTCCCGAATTATAGTTATCCAGAATTCCCAGGATGTTCAGCAGGGTAGATTTACCCGAACCGGAAGAACCCATAATGGAAACAAATTCTCCGTCTTTGATATGAAGATCTATGCCTTTTAATACCTCAAAGGAAGTTTCGGCCAGTTGATAGGATTTCCGGATTTGGGATAATTTGATCACTCTCAAAAATAACCAGAATAAATTAAAGTTACTTACCGCTTAAATACAATAAGTTGCGTTTGTGGAGAACTGGCCTGTTAATTTTATTTAAAAAAGAAACTGATCAGATGATCCTTACCCCTATAAGGGTGATGTCATCTACTTGTTCCAGATCGCCTTTCCATTCTTCCAGAGTGTCTGCTAACCTATTTTTTTGTTCTGCCAATGCTAATTGAGAAATCGACAGCAGCAGATCTTTGAGTTTTTTGTACATAAATTTTTTTCCTTTCGGGCCACCGAACTGGTCTGGCAAACCGTCGGTAAGGGTATAGA
>CAZMHW010000480.1:0-3369 GCA_964566105.1 uncultured Akkermansia sp. | reverse complement strand
GTGTGCCGGCCCTCGTAAAGCCTGCAACCGTTACCTCCTTTTTAACGGAGGCGGTTGTAAAAGAAATTATTGCAAGCAAGATCCTTCCTGAAGGTGCTTTGCAGTTGATCTGCGGAAGTGCCAATGGAATTCTGGATCATGTGATGAACCAGGACGTGGTGACTTTTACGGGTTCAGCATCAACCGGTAAAATGCTGAAAGCGCATCCACGCTTATTACAGGAATCGGTTCATTTTAACATGGAGGCTGACTCTTTGAATTGCTGTGTGCTTGGCAGCGATGTTACCACGGCCATGCCAGAGTTTGATATTTTTATAAAGGAAGTAGCCCGTGAAATAACTACCAAAGCCGGACAAAAATGTACTGCCGTGCGCAGAATCATTGTTCCTGAAAAAATGGTAGAAGACGTTCAGATCGCTTTGGGAAAACGTTTGGCGCAAAATATCATTGGCGATCCTAACGTGGAGGGTGTCCGGATGGGCTCTCTGGCCGGTCAGGCACAGTTAAAAGAAGTAAAAGAAAAGGTAGAACTCCTGTCAAAAACACAAAAAATCATTATCGGCGATTTCGAAAAATTCGAAGTAAAAGGAGCCGACAAAAACAAAGGAGCCTTTATGCCTCCCGTTATTTTTCTGAACGAAAAACCCTTTACTAATCTCGATTGCCACAGCGTGGAGGCCTTTGGTCCCGTAAGCACGATCATGCCTTATAAAACCATTGATGAGGCCATTGAGTTGAGTAAAATGGGCAAAGGAAGCCTTGTAAGCAGTATTATAACTGCCGACGACCGAATTGCGCGTATGTATACCATTGGCGCGGCCTGTATGCACGGACGCATCCTGGTGCTGAACAACGAATGTGCTAAAGAAAGTACCGGTCACGGATCTCCTGTGCATGGTGGTCCGGGACGTGCAGGTGGTGGCGAGGAAATGGGTGGAAAACGCGGTGTTTTCCATTACCTGCAACGCACTGCCATCCAGGGTTCTCCAACAACCATCACGCATATTTTAAATCAGTACCAACAGGGAGCCAAACAAATTGAAAAAGACATCCACCCTTTCAAACAATACTTCGAAGATCTCGAAATCGGAGAGACTCTGATTACAGCGAAACACACGATTACCGACGCGGATGTAATTAATTTTGCGAATGTGAGCGGCGATCATTTTTATGCTCATACCGATGTTACCAGTCTGGAAGGTACTATTTTCACCGGTCGTGTGGCCCATGGGTATTACATTTTAAGTAAGGCTGCCGGACTGTTCGTAAATGCAAAAAAAGGCCCTGTTCTTTTGAACTATGGTATTGACGAATGTAGGTTCACAAAACCTGTATATATGGGAAGTACCATTGGTGTACGTTTTACCTGTAAGGAAAAAATTGCGCAGGAAAAAAAGAATGCGGAAGATATTGCCAAAGGCATTGTAAAATGGCTCGTAGATGTGTACGACGAAACCGGCGAAACCGTGGCTATTGCCACCATTCTTACCATGGTTAAAATGCGTAATCAGGATTAAAAGTGTAAGCCGTGATAAAAATCATAACTTCTCAATAGCTAAATCTTTGTTATCTTTGTTTGACTAACTAATACCAACATTATGAAGAAAATCATTAACACCCCTGATGCTCCAGCTCCTATAGGACCCTATAATCAGGCGATTATTGTAGACAAAATTATGTTTATAAGCGGAACGATCGCCATGGATCTTCAGAGTAAACAATTGGTTAAAACTACCATTAAGGAAGAAACGAAAATGGTAATGGATTATATAGAAGCAATCCTAAAAGCCGGGGGCTGCACATTCGACAACGTGGTAAAAAGTACCATTTTCCTGAATGATATGAATAATTTTGTTCATGTAAACGAAGTATACGCCTCTTATTTCAAGGGCGATTTTCCGGCACGGGCAACTATTCAGGCTGCGCGGTTACCAAAAGATGCCAATGTGGAGATCAGCATGGAAGCTATTCTGTTCTAGTTAATAGTTAATCGATTTTGTTAAAAACCGATTAATTTTTAACAAAATTTATTAAAATATTTGGTTTTTTGTTTTTTATCTCTACCTTTACTATACACACAAAAAACAGACAACTATGAACATTTTTATTAGCAACATTAGTTTTAAGGTAAGGGAGCAGTCTCTTAGTGAACTTTTCTCACAATTTGGTGAAGTAACCTCTGTCAGGATCATCAAAGACAAAGAAACCCGCCGTAGTAAAGGGTACGGTTTCGTTGAAATGGCAAACGATGCAGAAGCAAACGCTGCGATCAATGCCCTTAATGGAACTGAGCATTACGAACGTAACATTGTAGTAGCTGAAGCCAAAGGTAAAAAAGAGCCGGCGCAAGAGTCGCCGCAATAAGATAGACTTAAATCAAAAAAAACCCGAAACCAAAATGTTTCGGGTTTTTTTATTGTAAGTAATTCTTAATATTTAGTCAATATCTTTCTTTTTCCAATCCTACTTCTTGTTATCTTTGCACGATTTTAAACTCCGCTATACAACATGCCAAAAGACACCTCTATAAAATCTGTTTTAATTATCGGTTCAGGTCCCATCGTTATTGGTCAGGCCTGCGAATTTGACTACTCAGGCTCCCAATCTGCCCGCAGTTTGCGCGAAGAAGGAATTAAGGTAACCCTGATTAATTCGAACCCGGCTACCATTATGACAGATAAGGTAACTGCCGACAACATCTACTTATTGCCGTTAGAGGTAAAATCCATCGTAAAAATTCTGGAGGAACAACAAATTGACGCTGTACTTCCAACCATGGGTGGACAAACTGCACTTAACCTGGCTTTAAAATGCGAGGAAATGGGAATTTGGACGAAATACAATGTGAAGATGATTGGTGTGGATATTGAAGCCATAAAAGTAACGGAAGACCGGGATTTATTCCGTGCCCGCATGGAAGAAATTGGCGTGGCCATGGCTCCAAGTAGAATTGCAAAATCCTTTCTGGAAGGTAAGAGTGTTGCCCAGGAATTTGGCTTCCCTCTGGTTATCCGTCCATCATTTACTCTGGGCGGTAGCGGTGGTTCAGTAGTATACGAAAAAGAAAATTTCGACGCACTTTTAAACAGGGGGCTTCAAACCTCCCCTATTCATGAAGTGTTAATAGATAAAGCTGTTTTAGGCTGGAAAGAATACGAGTTAGAGTTGCTCGGCGTTTAGCACGATGCTGTGGCCATTATCTGCTCCATTGAGAATTTTGACCCTATGGGGGTTCATACTGGTGACAGTATCACGGTAGCGCCTGCAATGACCCTCAGTGACAGTACCTACCAAAAGATGCGTACTATGGCCATCAAAATGATGCGCAGCATTGGTAATTTCTCTGGCGGCTGCACCGTGCAGATTGCA
>CAZMHW010000479.1:0-3370 GCA_964566105.1 uncultured Akkermansia sp. | reverse complement strand
TCCGGCAAATCTGGCTCCTTCCAAATTCTCAGGATAATTGTGAGGTTCGCTGTAATTGTTAAAACCACCAGCTTTTAATACAGCCTGAGCGATGCTTTGCCCGTCCTTACCCTCGGTATTTGCATAACCATTGAAGAACTCTCTGTCAGTAGCTTTTAAATCAAAGACTCCTCCATCATATTGCTCTACCTGAATAAGTTTGGTAAGAAGTGCTGCCCAATCGGCTTTGTTTTGTAATCCGTTTACCTTTGTTTGAGCTTCGGAGTAATTACCTATGGCCATATAAGCAAATACGGTTTGGATATCAGCGTCAAGCATAGAACCCTGATTATTATTTAAAAGTGTAACTACACTGTCCTGACTGTTGTTTAATGAGTCACTTAAAAACAGGTTTAATTTAGAAGCTAGAGTCGCCTGAATTTCAAAATGATTTTGATCTTCAGTATTGTTTGCCAAGAGGTCAGACAAATAGCTGTTCATTGTTGACAAGCGTTGCGCCTGGGTAGTACCTGTTCCACCGCTGGAAGGAGTAGCTTCGGAACAGTATAATGTATAGTTTAACACAGTATTAAGTGTTGGTGTGTTAACTATTGTCCTACTGCAAGCCGGTTGTGGTGAAGGCTTTGTACTGGCACCATTGGTAGAAGTGGCATTACAACCATGATCTACAACCTTTGAACTGCTGGAATGGATGTACCATTTGTTCTGGTTGTTCCCAACACAAGTAGCAGCATACATATTTCGTACCATATTTGTTACACTCATTAGCGATTGTTGGGTTTCACCTTGTTTTTTCATTACAGAGGGTGCTACACTTGAATTTCCAAGGTCTAAGGCGATATCGTACAAATTAGCGGTTGGGGTAAAATCGTTGCAGTTCATTTTCAAACCGTCAATACTATTAGTCAATCCGCTGTTGTTTCCCATTGCGTTAACCCCAATCCATGATTTGGAGAAGGAATTACGGTAAACCTGATGTGCTCCGTTACCACTATTGTAAATGCTTAGGGCCACACTAGCCTTATTATTCAAATCCTCGGTAAAAGTATTGCTTTTGATAGTATAATACTTGCAATTATTTAAATACACACCCGACCAAGCCATATAATTGCCAGGATTTTGCACCAAATTTTTCTGAAAAACCAATGTGTTGGCATTCATAAAATAGGCACCATAACCAGTATTATTTATAAATTGACTATTGCTAATGCTTGGTACATTCAGAGGATTCCAATTGTTAACATAAACTCCTCTGTCCAGATCTTTAAAAACGTTGGGTGTGGCTCCGCTCTTGTCAGCCGTAAATTTTGAATTGACACTGTATATTCCGTAACCTGGGTTGGTATAAACTGTCCCAGCCGCATATTCGAAATTACAACCATAAAAAGCAGCGCCTACCGACCTGTAAAAGTTTACATGGGCATAAGGTGATAAGCTGTCGCCTATATCAGCGTTCGTCTTAAAATTACAGTTATAAAATCTGCTCGCACTGGCTAAACCCGCCGGAGTAGAACTTGGTCCTACTTGTTCAACGTCAATATAATTATCAAAAAAATTAGAATTGAAGGCTGTTATAATACCTCCATTCTCACTCCACGGATTATTATGATTTCTTACCCCTATTTTCGCATGACTAATGGTCGCATTGTTTAGTCTAACCCAACCTTGAAACTGTGCGAGATTAGTATTGCTCGGATTAAGTGCTTGCGATTTGGCAGGGTCTCCCCACACATAAATACCATCCCATGTCCTGCCGGAAATGTTTGTAATAGTTCCCCCACTTACGACTAAAGCTGCTGTTTTCTCGACAATTATTTTTGCCCCAGCACTCATGGCTACACCGCAGTTGATCGTAAGTATTTTACCGGCCTTAACCGTAATATCCCCCTTAAAATACCTGTCGGTAGTCCAGGTTTCATTGGTGGTTACGTTATAATCAAAGGCGTGATTTACATTTGTGGCTGCTTTATAACCACTATCACTCAAAAACTGCTTCATATAGGTACGCATATTGTAATGCATAACCGCCTGTTGTTGGGGGGATAAATACTCATAAATTATTCCCCAATGATTTGGCGACATCATATTATTCGTTATTGGATTTGAGCCGAAAGTATTATTAGCAGCTGTCTCTAAAACATAGTCCGTAGCATTCATAAGACCATTACAACAACCATAATCTAGTGTTATTTGTGATGCACCTTCAAAAGCTGAAGAATGGTTTAACCCAAGTATATGGCCCATTTCATGCGCGAGTGTTTCTCCATAGTAACGGATGTTACACCAGGCGGCATCGTTTGTAAAATCCAGATTAGGATGCATTATAATATAATTTAGCGGATATACATTAGGCATTCCGGATGCGACGCCAGGAGTACGACAAGCATTGCTATTATTAATATCCCATCCCCCAAAATACACATTAATAGTATGTTCATCATCATAAACTGCCACATTTGTTGTACTTAGGTCAGCATAGCAAAGATCATCTTGGAGTATATAATAATTTTTAAGTACCAACCTTATTTTCGAATTTGTAAAAGTAGGAACTCCCATTAAATGTGGGGTAACAGGTATGTGCGAAAGGCGATAATTTGCATTATCAATCATAGAAACAGCATCGGTATAAGTAGTAGGGCCATTAAGGTTGGAGTAATTTGTATTATGCCACACACTACTATTGCTGTTTGTTGAAGGAACAAACACATAAACTGTCACATTGATTCTAATTTCCTGATCATTTGCAGAAGGCGCTAAATTGACTAATACCTGATTATTCGAACAAGTAGCGCTCGATTGACTTTGTCCAGGATTAGTACGAGTAGTATTACAAATCTGAGTTGATTGGCAAAATGAAGAATGCCAGAGTGCTAATATAAGCACTTGCAAAAAATAAAATTTAGTTTTCATACTGATAATTATTTATATTTATAATGGGTTAAAAATTGAACCGGATTGTCAGTGCACGTTAAATTACACACTATATATCAGGTAGGTCCTCACTTTCTAAAAGAGGGACAGACTGGTTGGTTTTAAGTTTCTGTCATATATTATTCTTGGGTTTTAGTTTATATTAATTATTCAATTTCAAATAAAATTTGGTTCACTAGATAAAATTTGATTTAGATCGTTACTTCTTTCTGATTTCAGAAAACTTTAATTGAGTTTTTAAGTTTAACTAATAGGGATTACTCCGGCTGTTCGATATGAATAAGGCAAA
Organism: uncultured Akkermansia sp.; assembly: GCA_964566105.1. GTDB lineage: Bacteria > Bacteroidota > Bacteroidia > B-17B0 > Aurantibacillaceae > Aurantibacillus. The sequence goes on along the minus strand of CAZMHW010000479.1, from coordinate 150 downwards.
TCTCAATGTTTCATAGTCAGTTAGCAAGAACTTTCAAATGCGGTATACGCATAAATTATGCGGTATACGCATATTATACTTTATAACTGAGTGTCGTTTTTCAATTTCTCAATTTTACCTGTCAATTCATTTAGCTTTGAAAATATAATA
>CAZMHW010000478.1:0-3384 GCA_964566105.1 uncultured Akkermansia sp. | reverse complement strand
ATGCAAGGTAAACGCAGCGCCAAAGGTGATGATCCAACTAACTTAAAACACACCCAGCTGGTAGCGCTCATTAAAAAATGACCGTTGGCGTCGGGATGTGACAGAAATGGAAGAAATTGCCCGGGTTGTATGTAAAAATTAAAAGTAGCTACTTCGTCGTGTGAAAAAGGTACAAGCATACAGCGCAAGACCACGATGACAAACACAATGGCACAAATGCCCCAATAAAATTTATCAAAATACTTCTCAGGGAACACTGACATCTTAGTCTAATAAATATTTTTGGTGTTTGTTATATTTTTCCAGCGTCCTGATACCAGATGAACTGATGTGTTCAAATTCTTTATCACAAAACACACTCACAATCTTTATTTCCGGCATAAGCTCCTGAATGTAGCGGTATTGATTTTGTTCGTAGTCAAAATCGGTAGAGTTGCGTAATCCACGAATCACCACCACATCGTACCCCAGTGAGGCTACATAATCGGTCATTAAACCTGAATACTCCCCCAACTGCCTGTTCTGAATAGATTTCGGAATGTCCCAGGTACGCTCACTTTTATCAGGGTTTTTTCCAAAAGCAATGATCACTTTGTCAAAGATCCGTTCGGCTTTTTTCAAAACATTGTAATGTCCTTTGTGAAAAGGATTAAAACTTCCGCAGAAAACGCCTATCAGAGGTTTTCTGTAAGTAACATAATCGATCAGTGAATTTAATTTCCCTTGTTGATTTAAACCATTCAACACTTCAATTCTTTTAGGTTTGTATGTGAGATAGTCTACAAACTGAAACTCTTTAAAAATTTTATGCTCGTACTCAATCAACTTATTTAAAGGTTGTTCCAGGATTTTCAAATCGGCATCCAATAAGTGTTGTGATTTTTGGCTAGACGCCTTATGGGTTTTAGTATCGAGTATAAACTGTTTTACTGCCTGAATGGATTCTGCCTTTAAGCTTGTTTTAAGTGCAGCACTCAAAAAAAGTTCGGCCGATCTTTCTTCATTGTTGTTCGCCCTGGGATCATAAACCGCGTCATGATAAACGGCGGCCAAAAAAAGTTCATCGTCGAGCTGTTGCTTACGTTCCAGATCTGAAATAACATCCACCAGATGTTCGGTTGTGTGATAAAAGCGATGGGGCTCTTCGTATCTGTTCAGAACCGACGCGTTTAGTCCCAGTTTTTGTAACCTTTCTGAAATATAATGAATGTCACTCATTCTATTTTTTCTTAGCTAAATAATACAAAGTGCTGCAATTATTTTCGTCAAGTATCGCGTTGGCCTGTTCTTTTATTTGTTCCCTTGTGACCGCAGCATACTTCTCGATCTCCTGATTAATCAGAGACGCGTCTCCCAGTAACTCTGAAATGGCGAGGTTCGTAGCTTTTGTAAGCACATCGGTTTCACTGAAGGTAACACTGGATTCCACCTTGTTTTTACATTTTTGTAATTCGGTTTCACCCACCAACTCCATTCTTATTTTTTCAATCTCTTCAAAAATACCTTTCTCAGCGTCTTCCATTTTTACGTGATCAGGAGTTTTACCACTGATCACAAAAAGACCATTGTCAAAATCACCCATCACATACGCACTTATTTCAGTGAATAATTGTTTTTCTTTAATGAGCGACTTATACAAACGCGAGGAATTCCCGCGGCTTAAAATATCCGAAATAATGTCAACCGTGTGATAAGCATCATCTGTCCTCGAACACATATGATAAGCCTTGTAAATGGCATTTGCCGGTACGTCCCGCTCCACAGTTAGTCTCCTTGCTTCATTCTGTTTAGGCTCTACCGGCAGATTACGTTTTGGTTTTTCTGCAGAATCTATCGGAGCGAACCATTTTTCGCACAACTGTTTTACCTGTTCCAGTTCTACGTCGCCTGCTACCACTAAAATAGCATTCGAGGGATTATAATGTTTCTTAAAAAAAGACTTTACGTCCTGCATCGTCGCATCTTCTATGTGCGAGATTTCTTTTCCTATGGTGGCCCATTTATATGGGTGTTTTTTGTAAGCCAGTGGGCGCAACAATAACCACACATCCCCGTAAGGTTGATTTAAATACCGCTGTTTAAACTCCTCAATTACCACACTGCGTTGCACCTCCAGGCTTTTTTCAGTAAAAGCGAGACTCAGCATCCTGTCACTTTCAAGCCAAAAAGCAGTTTCAATATTTTCGGAGGGTACTGTGCAATAATAGTTGGTAATGTCGTTTGTAGTAAACGCGTTATTTTCTCCTCCCACCAATTGCAGTGGCTCGTCAAAACTCGGGATGTTAATACTTCCCCCGAACATCAGATGCTCAAATAAATGAGCAAAACCTGTTTTACTCTCGTCTTCGTCGCGGGCACCTACATCGTACAAAATATTGACACAAGCAAGAGGCGTGCTTTTATCCTGATGAACGATAACAGTGAGGTTATTTTTAAGTTTGAATTTATCGAATTGAATCATAGAGGAAAATAAGAAACTTTAAATTTAAAGATTAAATAGGTCAAATTCTAACAAGGGTACTCAAAGAAAATATATTCAGTGTCCTCGTCAGAAAACAAGTAGGCTCATCTCTTTTACCCGGGCTTTGAAATCTGAATAAATTTCGTCCACAATTTCGCCAGCGGGTTTAATTTCACGAATGGCTGCACTCACTTGCCCTATTTCCAGTTCTCCCTCTTCGAGATCACCCTCATACATTCCTTTTTTTGCACGCGCTCTTCCAAGCAAAGCATTTAATTCCTCCACACTCGCTCCACGCTTTTCAGCCTCGTAAACCTCGTTAAAGAATTTATTTTTAATGAGTCGAACGGGAGTGAGTTGTTTAAGCGTTAATTGTGTGTCACCCTCATTCGCTTTTATGACTGCTTGTTTAAAATTGAGGTGCGCACTACTTTCGGGGCTTGCCACAAAACGACTACCAACCTGAACAGCCTCCGCTCCAAGAGCAAAAGCGGCTGCCATTTGACTTCCAAAACCGATACCACCCGCGGCAATCAGGGGAAGTTTCACACCTTTTCGTATCATAGGGATCAAGGTCATGGTAGTGCTTTCTTCCCTTCCATTATGTCCTCCTGCTTCAAAACCCTCCGCCACAATGGCGTCCACTCCGGCTTCTTCACATTTCAAAGCAAATTTAAGAGCACTTACCACATGTACAACGGTGATTCCGTGACCTTTAAGGTGATTTGTCCATGTTTTGGGATTACCCGCGCTCGTAAAAACAATTTTAACCCCCTCCTCAATTACGATCTTGATGTGCTCCTCAATGTTCGGATAAAGCAAGGGAATATTGACACCAAAAGGTTTGTTTGTGGCTTTTTTGCATTTTTGAATGTTTTCACGAAAAACTTCGGTATAAATACTTCAGGAGCCAATTAAGCCTA
>CAZMHW010000477.1:0-3391 GCA_964566105.1 uncultured Akkermansia sp. | reverse complement strand
GGTTCGGGAGACTAAGATTTCACCATTAGCATTCAGGCACTGAAGGAAAATTTAAATGCTACCCTTAAAATAGTAGAATAAAGCTTTTTTGAACCAAAGTTTGATGCCGGTGAGTTTGAACTCGAAAAGAAAAAACAGCTGGACGGAATCACTCAATCGCAGACCAACGCAGCTGCTATAGCTGATATGGCTTACCGTAAAATCCTTTACGGAACAAATCACGTGATGGGTAACCCATCTAATGGCAACACGGAAACCGTTAGTTCTATTACGCTTGAGGATGTGAAAAATTATTATGGCAATTTAAATTCAGGAATGGTTTCCATCGCAGTGAGCGGCGATATAACCCAGGAAAAAGTTACTTCTGAACTATCTTTCCTTTCACGTTTAAAAGCCGGTAATCCTTTAAATGCGGACGTCTCCGAAATTCCTAAGATAGAAAAAACAAAAATTTATTTTGTAGATAAAAAGAATGCCGCGCAGAGCGAAATCAGAATAGGATACATAGCTCTTCCTTACCAACCGTTAGGAGATTTTTACAAAAGCACCATTATGAATTTTAGTTTTTCAGGAGCTTTCAACAGTCGTACCAATTACCTGTTGCGTGAAATAAAAGGATGGACCTACGGAACCCGTGGCGGCTTTAGCGGAACAAAATATCCGGGCGCATTTACTATGAGTGGAGGCTTTAAAGCCAACACCACGGATAGTACCCTTGTTGAAATATTCAATGAATTAAAAAAATTCACTGAAAGTGGAATTACCGATGAAGAAATTACGTTCACTAAGAACGCGATGTTACAAAGCGATGCACTGAAGTACGAATCGCCATTGCAAAAACTCGGTTTCATTAAAAGGGTACTGGATTATGATCTCCCAAAAGATTATGTAGCGCAACAAACCCAGATTCTAAATACCATTAGTAAAGCCGAATTAAATGAGCTGGCAAAAAAATACCTGCCGGCCAACAACATGGTTATTGTGGTAGTGGGGGATAAGGCCACTAATCTGGAAAAAGTAAAAAAACTGGGATACGACGTTGTGGAAATAGATACAAATGGTAAACCTTTGAATTAATAAAATCAATCTAACATAAAGGGATTCAGTCTGGTATAAGTTGGAACGCTTAACCAACTGAATCCTTTATAAATTTAGCTCACCGGTAATTCAGGTTAAAAATATTAATAGTAATTTAGTGCTTTAAAAAAACAACAGTCAATGAACTACGACATTATAGTTATAGGTAGCGGACCAGGTGGTTATGTAACAGCCATTCGTGCGTCTCAATTAGGATTTAAGACAGCCATTATTGAAAAGGAAAATCTGGGTGGCATTTGTTTGAACTGGGGGTGTATTCCAACCAAAGCCCTTTTAAAAAGCGCGCAGGTATTTGAATACCTGAACCACGCTAAAGATTATGGTATTAGTGCAGACAATGTAACGGCTGATTTCGGCGCAGTGATAAAACGTAGTCGTGATGTGGCAGATGGCATGAGCAAAGGCATTCAGTTTCTGATGAAAAAGAACAAGATCGATGTCATTATGGGTGTTGCAAAAATTAAAGCCGGCAAAAAGGTAGATGTTACCGGAGCAGATGGCAAGATTACGACGTATAACGGAAATCACATTATTGTTGCTACCGGCGCGCGTTCCAAACAATTACCAAACTTACCACAGGACGGGAAAAAAATTATAGGTTACAGAGAGGCCATGAGTTTGCCTAAACAACCAAAATCGTTGGTAGTAGTGGGAAGTGGCGCCATTGGAGTGGAGTTCGCCTATTTTTACGCAACCATGGGTACTAAAGTGACCATCGTAGAATTTTTACCAAACATTGTTCCCGTTGAGGACGAAGAAGTGAGTAAACAACTCGAGAAATCGTTTAAAAAAGCAGGAATTGAGGTGATGACCGATGCCTCTGTTGAGAGTGTGGATACTAAGGGAACAGGTTGCAAGGTGAACATCAAAACCAAAACAGGTAACATTACTTTAGATGCGGACATTGTTTTATCTGCTGTAGGTATTGAGGCAAATATTCAGGGAATAGGACTTGAAGAAACAGGAATAAAAACCGATAAAGGAAAGATTGTGGTAGACAAATTCTACGCGACAAACGTTCCTGGTTATTATGCCATTGGAGATTGTGTTCCTGGTCAGGCTTTGGCGCATGTTGCCAGCGCAGAAGGAATTACCTGTGTCGAAAAAATAAAAGGTATGCACGTGGAAGCTATTGATTACAATAATGTTCCGGGCTGTACCTATTGCCAACCTGAAATAGCCAGTGTGGGATATACCGAGAAAAAAGCAAAAGAAGCAGGTTATCAGATTAAAGTAGGCAAATTCCCATTCTCAGCCTCCGGAAAAGCAAAAGCGGCGGGTGCTGCCGACGGATTTATTAAACTCATTTTTGATGCCAAATATGGTGAAGTGCTAGGTGCCCACATGATTGGAGCGAATGTTACCGAAATGATCGCTGAAATCGTTGCCATTCGTAAACTGGAAACTACAGGTCACGAGTTAATCAAAACCATACACCCTCATCCAACTATGAGCGAAGCAATTATGGAAGCAGCTGCGGCAGCCTATGGCGAGGTAATTCACCTTTAAAATACGCAAATGATCTTTGAAATAAAAACGCTCCAAAAGGAGCGTTTTTTTATGGATATAAATCGTTTGTGAAGGATTATTTTGACATCATGTGCCTTTTTACCAGGTAGGTGTAAAGAACCGTGTCAAAGCCTTTATTGATGTCGGCCTCCACGTAATCAATTTTGTAATAGCCACATTTCAAAGAGAGTTCTTCCTGAAAAGCGCTAACTGACTTTTTATACTGTTCTTTGATTTGTGTGGGGTTAAGTTTGATTTCTTCTCCGCTTTCCAGATCAATAAAATGGTACGGTTTGTTTTCAAATTCAAAATCCAGTTCTTTGGATTTATCTACCACGTGGAATAAAACCACTTCGTGTTTTTTGTATTTTAAGTGCTGAAGGGCAGAGAAAAGTTCGTCGTTATTTGAACTATTTTCGAACATATCACTAAAAATAACCACCAGGGAGCGTTGGTGTATGATTTCCGCTATTTGATTCAGCGCTGAGGCAGCAGCTGTAGCGGAATGTCCGGTGGTGTCCTCCAGTAACTCTCCCAGGGCGTTTAAGATCAGTTTTTGATGTAAGGGACTTCCCTTTGCCGCAAAATGTTTACGGATGTCTTTATCGAATAAGGTCAATCCAAAAGCATCCCGTTGTTGTTTTAAAAGTTCGCTTAAAGCCGCTGCCGCGTAAACACTGAATTTAAGCTTATTGTTTTCTTCCTCTTTTGGAAATTGCATACTGGCGGAGGTGTCGATAACGATCTGGCAGCGCAGATTTGTCTCTTCTTCGTAGCGTTTTAC
>CAZMHW010000476.1:0-3392 GCA_964566105.1 uncultured Akkermansia sp. | reverse complement strand
AATAATCAAAAAACAGGGCAATTTTAGCCAAAATCGAATATTTACACATTTTTACCATTTATTACTAGCAAAAGCCCGAAAAATTCCTTAATTTTGCCCCCCGAATTAATCCCGTAAGATTATGACATTTATTTTTTAGTCAGTATTTGAGTCGGATACTGATATTATATCCTAAAGACTCCATTCTGCTAAAGAATCTTTGCCGTCTTCTTGAAAAAAATTAAGAGAAAGAACGTATGAAGTTATCGATGTTTAAATTTAATCTGCCAAAAGAACTATTGGCAGAACATCCTGCAAAGAACCGTGAAGATGCGCGTATGATGGTGGTGGACCGCGCTACAGGAAAAATTACACACAAAAAATTCAAAGACATCATCAATTATTTTGACGATGGAGATGTGCTGATGCTGAATGACACCAAGGTTTTTCCAGCACGTATGTACGGAAATAAAGAGAAAACCGGTGCTAAGATCGAAGTGTTTTTGTTAAGAGAACTTAATGCCGAGAGTCGTTTGTGGGACGTACTGGTGGATCCTGCGCGTAAGATCCGTATTGGAAATAAATTATATTTTGGAGAAGACGATAGTCTGGTGGCTGAGGTAATCGACAATACAACATCACGCGGACGTACCCTTCGTTTTTTATACGATGGTTCGTACGAAGAATTCAGAAAAATACTATACGATCTCGGAGAAACTCCTTTACCTAAATACATTAAACGCCCTGCCGAGCCGGAAGATACAGAACGTTATCAGACGGTGTTCGCTAAAAATGAAGGAGCTGTGGCTGCTCCAACCGCGGGTTTGCATTTTAGCCGTGAACTATTGAAACGTCTCGAAATTAAAGGAGTTCAATTTGCGCCATTAACTCTGCACATTGGTTTAGGAACTTTCAGAACCGTTGAGGTGGAAGATTTGACTAAACACAAAACAGAAAGCGAAGAGGTCTTGATTTCAAGCGATACCTGTAAAATCGTAAACGCCGCAAAAGATAAAAAGAAAAAAGTTTGTGCGGTTGGAACAACAGTCATGCGTGCGGTGGAGACTTCCGTATCTACAACCGGGCACTTAAATCCTTATGTGGGTTGGACCAATAAGTTCATTTTCCCTCCGTACGATTTTAGTATTGCCAATTGTATGATCACCAATTTCCACATGCCTGAAAGTACTTTGTTAATGATGGTGAGCGCTTTTGGAGGATACGATCTTATTACTAAAGCTTACAAAGAAGCTATTAAAGAAAAATACCGTTTCTATTCATACGGAGACGTGATGTTGATTCTTTAATACCTGTTGAATTAAACTTATCTGAATCCCGGTCAATTTTGACCGGGATTTTTTATTTATACATTCAGGGTTTTGGAATTTGATCCAGTGAGGTGTACACCGGCAGCCCCTTGGATAGGATGAGATCTCTTTCTCTGTTAGCACCAGGACTTTCTTTAAGCAAGAATAGTCCTTCGCAGGCACTTATAACAGCAAGGGAAATGTCCATCATTTCCTGATAAGGATCTGTCAATTTCGTTTTTTCGAGAACAGGTAGTGCGGCGTTTACACCTATTAAAGGTACGTGGCCCATTTCCAGAAGTCTCGCGGCCGCGTCATTTAAGATGTCAAGGTTTTTCTTTTTTTGCTCTTCGGTGGGCGCGGAATAGGGCCCGGCAACTCCTATGATCATATGCTTTGTTTTAAATTTCAGGTGCTTCGATGCTGTAGTGTAAAAGTTCTTCTGAATCCCCGGGAAAGCGAACTGTTTTATCGAAACGGAGACCTAGTTTCTGAATGAGCAATATGGAAGAAGGGTTAGAGGCCATAGTAATTGCCACGATCCGCTTTAATTTGAGTTGATGAAACGCAAAAGAGAGTAAAGCCTTGCTAACCTCATAAGCAAAACCTTTTTGTGCAAAGGCATCTAAAAATGCAAATCCAATATCTACATCTTCAAGACCATCTCTTTTAATGAGACTACACATGCCAATGGGTTCACCGCTGCTTTTTAATTCAACCAGGTAAGGACCAAATCCGTATTTTGTGTAACTCAGTAAAGGACCATTGGCAAGGTAATTTTTGGCGGCTTCAACACTGGCGATATTCCTGTCGCCAATGTATTTGAGCCAGCCCCGGCTGTTGAGGAGTTCTACAATAAATCCTGCATCGTCCAGGTTGAATTCACGGATGAGTGCACGTTCGGTACTTATAAGTGGCGAAGACATAATTCTAATTACTCAAAGATATGAATTAGGAACAGTTTCTTAACTTTGAAAAAGTATGCTTTTCGATATTAAACAATTTGAACAATTTTTCAGAGAAAAGACCCTTAAAAAGGGACTTAAGATCTTTGAAAAGGGTCAATTGCATTTTGTCGGGAAACAATCGCAGTTTGATTACGAATTTTCCGTTCATGAAACGAAGCTGGTTTTGAGAAAAAAAGGGGACAAAATCCTTTCCTATACCTGTGCTTGCCGAAACGAAAATAACTGCGAACATTTTGCGGCCAGCTTGTTCTACTTCCAGCAGGAAGACCTGGGTATAGTGGTTAAAAAAAGACTTCACGACAAAGTCAGAATTAAATCAACAACTGTAAAATCAAACAAAAAAGCTCAAGCGGCTAACAATGAACTGGATCAAAGTCTGATAAATTTTATCGATCAAAACAAAGATAAACTTAGTCCCTATTAAATTTGAGAACTTTTAACAGAAAAACAAACGGATATTTTTGCATTGTATTGCATTCAATTGTAAATGCTACACGAGCCTTTACTCCAACTTAAAAAACTCGATCAGAAGACGATTGATACTCTCGTGAGCACTCTCTCACGGTTTATTTCGCGCGATAAACGGTGGAACAAAGGGAACTCTTTTTCTTGCGATCTGGCACTGGTGAAACAGTTTATTCTACTATTCAACCTGAGGTATACCGGAGATGAAAAACCTGTCTTTCATTTTTACAAAGCAGCTCAGGAACGCCTGGAAGGAGATCTTGCAAAAGGACTGTCTGCAGCTCAGAGAAGAGCCTGGATCACAACAACGATGGCATCGGTTGCCAGTAATAAAAATCTCAGCAACGAAGTCTTTTCATTTCTTATCCCACGTTGTCTGAGCTTCAGGTTAACCTTAGAACAGATCGAAGAATTGGAACGAACCCTTCAAAAGCGAACCTACGTAATGCCTTATTCCAGTCACCTTGACCGTCTGCTGATTGCAAAACTACAGGTGGCCTTGGTCAGGAAACGATTGTATAAGATACAAGGCTCATTTGACGATTCCGATCACCCTGTTGAGACAATTATTGCGGAGGCGGAGCTTTGGTTTTGTAAAGGCAATCCCGACAAAGCCTTTAGCCTGCTTGAGCAGAATTATCCAAAGGTTAAAAGCACCTACTTTAACTATTAC
>CAZMHW010000475.1:0-3393 GCA_964566105.1 uncultured Akkermansia sp. | reverse complement strand
ATCCAAAAGAATAACCACATCGTGTCCGCACTCCACCATACGTTTTGCTTTTTCCAAAACAATGTTGGCAATTTTTACGTGTTTTTCGGCTGGTTCGTCAAAGGTACTGGAGATGACTTCTGCTTTTACACTTCGTGCCATGTCGGTTACCTCTTCCGGACGTTCATCAATTAAAAGAATGATGAGGTATACTTCCGGGTGATTGTATGCAATGGCATTGGCGATGTCTTTTAATAAAACTGTTTTACCTGTTTTTGGCTGGGCTACGATTAAACCACGTTGCCCTTTTCCTATTGGTGAAAAAAGATCCATCACACGGGTACTCATGTTTTCCTGAGGGTGTCCGGTAAGTTTTAATTTTTCGTAAGGAAATAATGGAGTAAGATAATCAAAGATGACACGGTCACGTACAAAAGAAGGGTCGCGGCCATTGATCTGATCTACTTTAATTAAGGGAAAATATTTTTCACCTTCTTTTGGAGGTCTAACGCCTCCTTTCACCACATCACCCGGTTTTAATCCGAATAGTTTGATCTGTGATTGGGAAACATAAACGTCGTCAGGTGAATTTAAATAATCGTAATCAGAGCTGCGTAAAAAACCATAACCATCGGGCATGATTTCTAAAACACCGGTAACAAAAACGATGTTGTCAAAATTGTAATAAACTTTTTCTGGTTTTTTTTCCGGTACTATTTCCGGTTCTTCTTTAGGCATTCCCTGAATACCATTATCCTGTTCTTCCTGATTACTTTCTCCTGCACCGGTCGGTTTTTCGGTTCCAGAAAAGGTTTCGGTTGAGGTTTTTATTTCCTGAACTTCCGGGGCGGTTTCTTCTTCAGGAGGAGTGATAGTCTCGTGAACAACTTCTTCGTTAATTGGTTCGAGTTTTACTTTACGCGGACGTTTTTCTTTGTTCTCGCGTGGTTCTCTGTTTTCTTTCACGTCACGCGCAGGCTTTTTTGAAAAACGATCCTTGATGCTTTTAGCCAGATCGGGACTTTCAGTTTGAGCATCTACAATTTTTAAAATGATGTCGCCTTTGGCTAATCCTTTGCTGTCAATTGAAAAAGCTTTTGCAATTTCCTTTAATTCAGGTAGAGGTCTACCACTTAAGTCAATAACTTCAAACATAAAGAGGGATAATAGTGATAATAATTAGTTTCGGACGTTTTTGTTTTTTTGATTGATGGCAGGCCGTAAGAAAATTCAGCCGCTAAAATACGTGGCAATATTAATTAAAATAGTTGAAAGAACAAACAAATTCCCAAATAAAATAAAAAAGTCCGGCCAATTTTTCGACGAAAAATCACCGGACTTAAAGGATCTAAACGCTTATTATAAAGTTAAGTTTAAATGGAGGTTTGGGTAAAGGCGCAAATAATACCGCCCATAAGTGCCATGCAAACAACCCAGTAGCCTGCGTTGATAAAGATGTACCTGGCTCCTTTGCGTTCAAAAAGCGCACTTGTTCCAACAATTGGAAAAGCCAGCATGATTCCTGCAATGGTACCGTGGAATGCTCCGTGTTTAAAGGTGCGGTAACTGGTTCCGTATAACTCCATAAAGCGTTTCAGCATGCTGATGGATTCAGAATTGGGGTCTGAAGAGTCGGGTTGATTCTTTAAAAGCGAAATGACATGGATCTGATGCACCACTAATAACTGCATGATGGCCGCTACAAAAAAGGCAAATAAAATGCTGAAGCCGAAAATGGCGGCCATATTGGCGCCTTTGGCGCTTTCTTCGGTAATGCCACTGGCCTTCATCCAGGCCTTTCCAAAGCCAAATTTCGGACTATACCATACAAAACCAACAATGAGCGGCACAAAGGTTGCGGCGAGAATAACTAAAAAATTCATGTCTATAGATTTTAAGATTTAAATCAAATTTAATGGATTCGGTTTAAATAGCAAATTTCCAGGAAGCAGGGGAAGCAAGATCTGCTGCCTCACATCCCTTTTTTTTTAAGTAGTGCTTCCTTTTTAATTAGATAAGAACGCGTTCAATTCATCGGTAGTGCTGCTGAAGGAAAACACGTCGCTGAGCTGATAATAATTTGCTTTGTCGACACAATAATCGTAAGCGTATTTGGCATAAGCGAGTTTGTCTTCATCCATACTGAATAATTTCGCGATCTCTTTTATTTGATTTACCGAAAGACAATTGTTTTTTGTGGCGACTTTTGCCGTGCTCATTTTAGTATCGCTGAAAGGTTTGGCCTCAACAGATTCCTTCATCTTTGAAAAACTGGCAGTACTCATAGCCATTTTACATGTTTGAACTGTTTTTGGGGAATGTTCGGCTGGTTGTGCGGTTTGTGTAACATCGTTATTTGAATAGGAGGTACTCGAAGAGCTTGACTGGGTTACGGTGGTAGACGTTGTTGTGTTCATGTTCGTGTTATCCATCCCATTTACATTCATATTGATGCCTACACCTCCCATGTTAATATTTACAGAAACATTCGAAGGATCTGCACCGTTAGTGCTGGTTTGGTTGGTGGTTTGAATAGTTGTAGAGGAAGAGTTGGTGTTGCCGGATGTGTTGTTACCGGATGCAGTATTATAGGATGCCGGATCATCTGCGGTATGATAAGCTACGGTATTCATCCCTGTTGCAGCTTCACTCAGGGGAACCTGTCCGAAATAGCGCAGTTTTAATTGTTTTTTCATGTCCCGTTTAATTCTGGCTGTGTGTTCGAAACCGGTTTCCAGGGCCATGGTTTGTTTTAACTGAGGAAGATTTTTGTCCTGGAATTCAATTCTCAGACTAATATTTGGAGAAAGTCCAGTGAACTTGACATTGGTTTCAGGATTCACGTTTTGTTTAACACCATTAATATAGGCGAAGAAAGGATCTCCGTCCTCCGAAAAGATGATGAGGTTAACCGTGTTTTGACAGAAGGCAGTAAGTCCTATAAAAAGAATACTTGCCAGGGTGAATAATTTTTTTTTCATGCAGGTTGTTTTAAATTGTTTATTTGAATTTACCAAGATCTGTGCCAGAAACAAGAAGGGAATAATGCCGAAAGTTAAAGGATATTAAATAAAAAACAAATAAGGGTCAAAAGGACAAGTGATGATAAGGTTTGAAGTTTTTTAAACTGTAAAATACAAAGTGTTTTGAAGGGTTTTATTTGCACCGAATGATTTTAGTCAAATTGTTGCCAGTTTCGGCCAAAAAGCCGACCTTTATAAGTTATTGCAAGGATGTTAAACTCTTGTGTATAAAGGATTCCAGATTGGGGACTTGGAAATACAAAACAGAAAATCCGAAACAGACAAACCCGTTAACCCGGTTAATTTGAAGTATTTTTTACAAACCATATTTCTGATAATTTTTCTGGTCTTTGCCGGCAGACTGGAAGCTCAAACGCCACCGTGGAATTGG
>CAZMHW010000474.1:0-3393 GCA_964566105.1 uncultured Akkermansia sp. | reverse complement strand
TCTCAGCACTCAGGTAGAAACGCTTCAGAAAGGGTAGGTATTTAAATTTAAAAGTGCCAAAGTCATCTGTTATTGCACTATCTATTACTTCATATTTGTCGTTGAGCAACACAATCTTAAGCTTGCCTATGGGATTGTTCACATTATCTCCAAAAATGGTGGCTTTAACATCCATTTTCATTTCGTCTTCCCCAACCGAAATATCATTAAACGTTTTGTTATAATTGGAAGTAAGTTTCATGGATTGTTTTCCCCCGTTTAAGCTGTCAAGAGAGGCAATATAATTGTCTTCCTTGCTTAAGAGATCTATTCTTTCACCCGGTGCAATGTCATTTTTATCCACACCAATGTAATAGTTATTGTCTGGTTTTATGTCTTCAAATACAAAAGTACCGAAGAGATTGGTGGTTGTTTTTTTTATGATGGTATGGTGCTTATTGCTGAGGTACACTTCTTTTTTTGCAAAGAATTTTTTTTCCTTGGGTGAGGCCGAAACAAGTTTCCCCCCAATGTTTGTTGTAAAATTATTATCTACCAGTTTGGCAACTTCATTGTTTGCGGTCAAATCCCATTCACAATGTCCATCTCTGGGACTAGCGTTTAGCGCACTCGTGTTTTTTGACGTACTTAAACTGAGTGGGGCGTTACTTTCCGGATTTTTTATTTCCAGTTTCAGTTTAGAAACATCTACCGCTTTTATGCCCGTAAAGGCAAAAGCGCCAAATCTGTTGGTATAGGTCGATTTAATTACTTCTCCTTTAGTATTAATTAGAGAAACAGCAGCGTTTTTTACTGTTAATTGGGGATTCGAAGTAACATAAATTTTACCGGCAATGGTGCCCGGCGTTTCAAGTGTCTTTGCATTAAATCCTGCACTGTCTTTCGCTGTCTGAGCAATGGTATTTTCCTGTTTAACGATCTTCTTGATTACCGTTCTCGCAAAAGCATTGTTGTAAGTGGTGTCGTCAACCATACGTTTGCTGCCATTAAACACCACTTTAAAAAAAGGATTTTTAAAAACACTGGTATCAATGTCTTCGTCGTTTTTGTAAACGAAGGGAATATTGAGCTCGTAACCCATCAGGTAATCGTATTTCTCGGGAGGAACAGTGTTTGCAAGAACTTCCAGATGCATGGTTACACACTTGGGATGCTGAAAGTAGATCTTATAAACCTTACCATAGTCGAGTGGTATCTTAAAATCGGTTTTGGATAAGGTGCTGAGTGTTTTGGTAACAACACCATCTGTTTTAACGGTAATAAAAACATTGGAAACAGGCGTGTTGTTAATTTGGGTATGCCCAATCAAATTAATTTGTCCACGGCAAAAAAAACTAAAACAAACTATTACAAATAAAATATAAAGTTTTTTCATGCGGAAAACCTAAATGTATAAGTTTTAGCTTGTTTAGCCAAAATTTTCTTTGATATACTTTTCAATACGTTTCAGGAGTTCCTGCTCCAGTTTCGGGCCGTATTTTTTAATGGATATTTCAAGAATAACGGTACCTGTCAGTTCCGAAATGCCTTTCTCGTATTGTTTTGAAAGGTCCTTTAGATATTTTTCCGGTATTTTTTCTTCATAGCTCCGCCCGCGCGCCGCAATGTTTTGTTTTAAGTTTTTTGTGTCGCTTTTTAGATAAATCATTAACTCCGGTTCTTTCAGCTGCTTGCTAAAGGCATCAAAGTGTTTTTTAAAAAGTGTGTACTCTTTTTTAGGCAGATTTACTTTGGCAAACCACAAACATTTATGAATGCTGAAATCGCTTACCCGCAAAGAAGAGTTGTTTTTCGTTTCTGAGCTTAGTTGTTCAAAACGCTGAATCAAAAAACTATATTCTAATGGAAAAGCGTACTTCCTGGGGTCACTGTAAAACAGAGGCAGAAGATGATTTTCCTCGAATTGCTCCGGTATTAACCGCCCCTTTAGTTTTTTTGACAATGCCCTTGCCAGTGTCGATTTTCCTGAACCGATGTTACCTTCAATACTAATGTAGCTTAATTTCTTTGGGGCTCTAAAGAGGTTTACTTCTAAGTTGTCACTGCTGTCTTTAAGTAAACGGTGTACACTCTTTTTTAAAGTGGGGTGAATGATTTTTTTGTCTATATCACACAAAGGTACAAGTACAAATTTTCTCAAATGTAGCCTGGGATGGGGAATTTGAAGCTGCGGGTGCTGAATTTCTTCGTTGTTAAAGAGCAGCAGATCAATGTCTACAGTACGGTCAGAGTTCCGGGAACTCCCTCTTTTACGTCCCAGTTTTTTTTCAATGGCCAGGGTCTTTTTTAGCAACTGCTCAGCGTTTAACGTTGTGCCGAGTTTCACCACCTGGTTCAGGTATTTTTTAGTACTGTTGCTTCCCCAGGCTTCTGTTTCATATATTTCTGAGCTTTTTAGCACGGTTCCGCATTCCCGCTCAAGTGCCAGCCGTGTTTTTTCAAGGTATTCCAAACGATCCCCCATATTTCCGCCTAACCCTAAAAAAGCCACATTCATAATATCTTTCCGATTCTAATCATTAATATTTTTATTTTTGCCTCAAAATACAAATATATTCATTTGCCCCCGGGCACGTACAGTTAAATACCAAGATATGAAACAATTTTTCGGCGCTTTTTTCGGTTCTATTATTGGAATAGTAATCGCAACAGTCTTAGCCATCGTCATAACCATTGCGGCGGTAAAATCAAGCTTTAACGACGCTTTTAAGGAAAAAGAGGAGGTGACTACCACAAAACCCAACTCTATTCTAAAATTAGCTATTGACGGGGAAATCCTGGAACGTGAAAAGGAAAATCCTTTTAAGGATTTTGGAGATATGGCAGCCCTGGGCGGTAGTGATGGTATGGGACTCAATGTGCTTCTTGAAAAAATTGAAAAAGCAAAGGCTGATAAAAATATCAAAGGTATTTACCTCTACATTAAAAATCTGGAAGCTGGTTTTGCCACCACCGAAGAGTTACGGAATGGCTTAAGAGATTTTAAAAAGTCCGGGAAATTTATTTACACCTACGCCGAAAATTATTCTCAAAAGGAGTATTACCTGGCTTCCGTGTCAACCAAAATTTTCTTAAATCCACAGGGGAATCTGGATTGGAAAGGCCTTGGCATGAGTCTGATGTTTTTTAAACACAGTTTTGAAAAACTCGAAATTGAGATGCAGGTGTTCCGTCATGGTAAGTTTAAAAGCGCTGTTGAGCCTTTTTTGTTGGATAAAATGAGTCAGGCAAACCGCTATCAGTCAGAAACTTTTTTAAACAGTATCTGGAGTACCATGTTGAATTCAATTTCTGAAGAAAGGAAAATCAGTGTGGCTGATTTTAATAAAATTGCAGATAATCTGGAATTGCAGTTTCCGGAAGACGCTCTGGGGAAATTGGTAGATGGACTTG
>CAZMHW010000473.1:0-3395 GCA_964566105.1 uncultured Akkermansia sp. | reverse complement strand
ATACTGTAATAGGGACGGAAGAGCCCAGACAAATTTCATTGTACGGTGCAAAAATCTGCATGTTAGGCCGTGAAACAGTCTGTACCAGCAGGGTGGTCGAGCCGGTGCAGATTCCGTTATACCCTCTTACAGTGTAGGTAGTGTTGGAATTTGGAGAAGCGGTTACCTGATTACCGGAGGGAGAACTGAGACCCTGTGTTGGAAACCATTGAAAGGAATTAGCCCCGAAAGCATTCAGGTGTGTACTGGCTCCGACACACACTGTAGGTTGAGAAGCGACCGCTGTTAAAGTTGGTATCTGAATCGCGGAAACTGTGACAACGGCTGAATTTGTACAGGTATTAAGCGTTGCAGTTACGGTATAACTCTGAGTTATTGTAGGAGTAGCTATCACAAGCGTGCCGGAGGTGGACGATAAAAACGTATGTGGTGTCCAACTGTAAATAGCAGCATTACCGTTAGCAGTAAGTGCCATCATATTTCCCGAACAAACCGTGGAAGATTGAGGGCTCAACGAAACAGAAGGCACAGGCAAAAGAACCAATACGGCGTTTTTGGTAGCACTATTACATCCAACACTATTGCCAATCACAGAATAAAAGCTTGTCAATAAGGGATTGGCGACCATTGTACTGGGTGACGTGAGCGTATAATTTGACATGGGTAGCCAGCTAAAAGTGGAAGCGCCGCTCACTGAGAAGCCCTGGCTCTTTCCAGGGCAAATACTAGCAGAGGGTGGGCTCACAGAAATTACCGGATTAGGCAAAACAACAATATTATCTGTAATGGAAACCCTGCAAACCCCCGACTCACCTGTTAGCGTTACCGTAACGAGTGCAGGAGCACCAATGGTTGCTGTAACAGGAGAAATCTGCATGACCGGTCCGTTCGCCGAAAAAACATTCGCACCTATCCCGGCCGCTAAAGTGTAAGTCACGGCGCCTGAAGGCAATACACTTAGTGTATTCGGTGAATTGTTATAATTTTGCGAGCAAACGGTGTGACTGCTGAGAGCCATTGACAACACCGGTGGTTGAACAATAGTTACAAGGGCACTTGCACTGCTGGTGCAAGAATTTAAAGCACCCGTAACCGTAACAAATTGAGTAGAAGGTGGTGATACCGTGATTATCGCGTTATTTGCTGACGCACCTGTAATATTTACCTGTGGCGACCAGGTATAGCTCGTTGCAGTGCCACTGGCCGTAAAACTCTGAATCGAACTCAAACAAATGGTAGCTGTAAGGGGGCTCACAGAAACAGTAGGTAACGGTAAAATAGTAACTGAAACGGTTTTTGTCTGACTCTGGCAACCGTTATCACCTCCCATTACCGAATACAAAGCAGCCGCACTAGGCGTAGCTACTACATTATTTCCGGAGTAAGTATTAAGTCCTGTACTTCCACCCCACAGATACTGCGCGGCACCCGATACAGAAATCAACTTACTTAAACCCGGGCAAACACTGGTTGCAGTTTGAGACAAGACTACCGTTGGATTTGGAATAATGGAAAAAGAAGTGACGGCGGTGTCTGTACAGAAGGCATTTGAACCAACCAGGGTTGCAGTGGCGAGTTGAGAAAGATTTCCATTTACCAACACCGGAACACAGGGCATCGTAGTTCCATTGGGACTACTAGTAGAATAATTTGTACTGGTATACAAGGTATAACTAGCCGCCCCCGAAGGTGTTAAGGTTAAAGAAGCTGGAGAACCGTTAAAAGGCTGGAGGCACATACTAGGACTGCTCAATGCGAGATTAACGGTTGGATTTGCTACAAAATTCACAGCTCCGGTAGCGGTGCAGGCACTGGCAACATCGGTTACTGTAACCGTGTACGATCCGGGAGCAGGAACAAAAAGAGAATCAAGCCCTATTTGCGTGCTTATGCCTGAACCCGACCAGGATACAAGGTCGGTGGTAAACGTGTGGCTTACTTTCAGAAACTGAGTTCCAGCCGCAGGAACGCACACGTTGCCCGAGGGACTAATTACCGCCACAACGTTTACCACATTACTGATAACAGAAGCAGTTACCGTAACCTGTGAAGGTGGGCAACCACCCGCCGAAATGACACAGGTATATACTCCTGCTGCATTGGCTACAATTGCTGAATTGGTTGCAGAACCCAGAATACCTGGTCCGGTCCAGGAATAAGTTAAACTTAAACTGCTTCCGCAATTGGCCGTTAAATTTACGGTTGGGCTTGTGCAACTAATGGCTCCGCCACTCGCGGTAGCGGTTAATGTGGGAGGAGCCGTTGAGCAAACAGGGCAAGAGGCGAAATCGCCCGGACTCTGATTGAAGCCAGAAACAGCTGTAAACGTAACGCCCGAGCCTGAAATGGTTCCCATATAAAAACCCGAAGAAGAGTTATTTTTAACGAAAATAGAATTTCCCTGAATGGCAAAGCCTCCACCACCCGATGTGTTTGGCATACCTGATAAGGTATACGTGCTGACCACTACTCCACTTGAATTATACAGGGTAAGCGCCTGATTTGGCGTAGTGGTGTTCAGTGCATAAAAATTGCAATTGCAATCGGTTACCAGATCGTAGGGTCCCCCACCATTAAAATTAGATAAGGTAGTAATCAGTGATCCGTTACCTGTTCCATTGTAAAAGTAAACCTGCCCGGTAGAACCCACCAGATTATAGATACCTCCAGCGCAACCGGCAATATTTACCGCAGAAATATTTCCGGTAGAATGTCCCGTATTTGTCCAGGAAGAGCCATTCCAATAATAATAATTTCCGTTGAAGGTGGTATAAAAGGTTGGACAAACGGTTCCTCCGTTTATATTTGGCATTAAAGTGAGGCCATTCCCACCCAAAGAAGGAATACTAAGGTTGGATGGATTGGAAGTAGAGAGAGGTTGTCCGGGATCATACGCCTGAAGAAAAGTACTTCCATCCATAAAAATAAAAGGACTGGGGCAACTTGGCATTTGTGCCATAAAGAGACTGCTTGAAAATAAAATCATCAAGAATATCTTTATTCGTTTTTGCATTTAACTATTTGATTAGTATAAATATAATTAACAAAAAAAGTATTTAAAAGCGTTGGAGCTTGTTTTTCAATCGAGTTACTGAATCGCACCTTTCATTGAGTGAAAGAATACCTGTTTAAATCTTCTAAAAATAGTACTCCCGGCACATTAAAAAAATTAGCAATTTTATAGGATGAATCATTACTTAGACGAACTTAATACATTGCAGCGTGCGGCGGCCAAGGCAACCGAGGGTCCCGTGATGATCATAGCCGGTGCTGGTTCTGGCAAAACCCGTGTTTTGACCTACCGGATCGCCCACATCATGGAAAAAGGAGTGGATTCCTTCAACATCCTTGCCCTTACTTTTACGTATAAGGCCGCAAAGGAGATGAAAGAACGG
>CAZMHW010000472.1:0-3395 GCA_964566105.1 uncultured Akkermansia sp. | reverse complement strand
CATCCTTCGACTCCCGAGGCAAGCTCGGGACAAGTTCCGCTCAGGATGACATCCTTCGACTCCGCTCAGGATGACAGCTCCAAGTGACACTTCTCTATACGCCCTAGTTCGAAAAAAAATGGCGGGCTACTCGAAGTGACAGTGTGCGTTGTCAGTTCGAGTAGTTTTAGGGTTGGTTTGTGTGAGGAGAGACGTATCGAGAACTGTGCAGTGGCAATCACTTTTCGATCCATCCTTCGACTCCCGAGGCAAGCTCGGGACAAGTTCCGCTCAGGATGACATCCTCCGACTCCGCTCGCGATGACATTTTCACAAATCCGGACTTTTGAGACAGCTCTTTTTTTATGCCTTATTCAGAAACTGTTTGCATCAGCAGATCAACAACAACCTGTACTCCCCCGGTTTTTCCTGTGGGGCACGGTGCAGGCAGGGCGGTACCGGACTTTCAGGATGATCAATGGCCAGCCGCCACACATGACCCAGACCTAAGCTGTAGGGACGGGCATCTGCTTTAGCCTGATAATGCAGATCCAAAAAATGCTCGCTTAAGAAGGCTTTAAAACCTTCTTCCGTTCCCTGATACTGTTTTTTAAGCTCTTCCCGTATTTCAGGAACCAGCACTTTTTGTATGCCCTGTGAATTCGGTAAGATCTCACTCGGCGCGCCGTAATAGGTGCACAAAAAAGTGTCCGTCGCTATAGGAGAACGGTCCACATGAAAGGAATACACATCGGTTGGAAAAAAGGGACTGGCATCGTCCCTCTCGTAATACTGAATGACATTTAAGGTAGGCAGAGCGCCATGCGCCTGCAGCAATTTCAAATCTTCCAGAAGAATGTTTCGGGCAATTTGTCCTTCTTCACTCAAGGAAAGTTCGAGAAGCTCCTCCGCTTCAAGCACGGTGATATTTCCATTAAGTTTTACTTTTTGGACGATCTCCGAAAAATCACCGGCCAGTTCACGCGCCCAGCACAGGGCGTTTACCTTCCCGCGAAAAGGCGTAGAAACAAGCTCCTCAAAATTAGCAAGCACCTGAACCTGACCCTCCGTCTGCGATAAATCAATCATAAAAGTCGATATAAGTGTAAATCTAAGACAAAAGTAATTTTTGGCGTAATCTTATGGATTATTTTTTAAACTCTTATTGTTTGATATTCAGTTATGGGCCGGTTGAAGTTACAGCCGACAAAGATTCTCAGAATTAGTATTATTTCACTAAACGAAAGGCTTTTGTTACTGTATCGTCCTGGATCTGTAAAAAATAGATACCAGGATACCAATCTGAAGTTTGTATAACGAATGTTTGGCCTTTAGCACGTTCCAGTATTAATTCTCCGAGAGCGTTGTAAATTTTGTAAGAACCATTAAAATTTTTCAGATGTAATTCACTCGTAAATGGATTGGGATACACTAATATTTGAGCAGATTCAGAATGTTCAGAAATTCCCGTACAATCTACAACATCAAAGGCTATGTACTTATTGACGGATTTGCAACCATTGGAATCTGTTCCATAAAGAGCTATTTGTTGAGATCCACTTACTGTTGGAGTTACGACGATGGAATTTCCTGTCGCTGTTGGAATACTTCCATACCAGTTATAGGAAGGGGCTCCGGTCGCACTGAGCGTAAAACTTTCACCCAGGCAAATTAAAGCTGGAGGTGCATTCACATTCACAGTTGGACTCGGATAGATTGTAATTTGTGCAGTTACTGTACCTGCACATCCATTGCTTCCAAGCCCTGTCACAGTGAATTGATCCACAACAAGTGTACTTGTGACCGGATATAGAATATGTGCCGGATTGTGATCCACCTGGAACCCATCCGGAAAATCGTAGGTGTAAGTTGTTGCGCCTGTTGTGAGGAGGGTTATCGCTTTACCGGAACAAATAAGCGTTGGACTTACAGTTACGCTTAACGTAGGGAGTGGTTTTATAGTGACCGGTCCGGCAACCTGAGTGCGAATACATCCAGGAGTAGTTTCGGCAAGAAAATAGTAGACGTTTGATAACGTTGGCGTTACTACAGAGGTTGAGAATACTGATGGTGTCGTTGTGGGTGCTCCTTGAAGTGAATAAGATGGCGCATTCGTGGAAGCGCCTGCACACCAGCTAAAGGAGCTAACGGACCCGCTGCTAAGAATGACGGATGCAGTTAAGCTGGTGGATTTTCCTGCGCAAATACTCTGAGAAGAAGATCCCGTAATTGTTGGAAAGGTACAGGGTAGAGAATATCTCACCTCATCGATCCCGATGTAATTTGAATTTACTCCGGCAGCTCCGCCATTGGGGACGTAATATCTGAATGCCATTCGGCCTGTTATGGTTCCCGAGATGCCACTGAGTGTTGCGCTATAAATACTCCAGGTTTTTGGATAAGCTGTTGTATTTAGAGTCGGATTGATGTCTAACACAATGTCAGTAAAAGTACCTGCTGTATTTGTAGCAGTTCCGGCTGTTGTACCCACATTTGTTCCAGAGCCTGCCGTGCTATAGTAAACCTGTAGTCTGTCTGCAAGGTTTGTAGGAAGATTACTTCCACAAGTAGCAAATTCTATCACTGCGCCGTTGGTAAGTGAAAGCGTAGGTGTGATTAGCCAAGAACTAATCGTATTGTTTGTGCCGGTAGAAGCGGTGGAGTTCACGTCGGAGGCAAAGTAATCGTTTGCCGATCCAGTCAAAGCGCTGAATTTAGCAGTATTTCCCTGAAACCAGGAGGGATTGGATGTGCCGGCTGGCTGAGACAAATTCTGGATGTTCCATCCGTTTGCTGTTGCATTAAAAGGACTGGTGAATCCTTCATAAAATACAACTTGCGCATTTAGCCCGGATACAATACAGTAAAGAATAAAAAACAGGTAACGATTTTTCATAAGTTAAATGGATAAGGTGAAGGAGATTCGGCCTAAAAGTCTAAAAAATAAATTATCAAGGAATCACAGATTTATATCTGGTATGTTTTTCCGGAAATTCGTTACGAAAAGAATTTAAATGTGTAATTGAATCAGAAAGGAATTCGTTAATTAGCCCTGTTTCTTTTTCAAATACAGAGTCGTCAGCGTCCTTGCCCAATAGCGAGGCACTTCATGATCTTTCTGCAGGTGTGCAGCCACATCGTTTGATTTTTTATCTGCAGCTTTAAAATGCATCAAGGATCTTGATCCACTCAGGAATTTATTTGCCGGTCTTTTTTACACCTTCTTTCTGAAAGCTGCATCATGCAAATGTCTGGATTCATTTCTGGAAATTTTTAACATCTTCATTAAATCATTTGTTTCCTCTTCGATGATAAATCAATCATAAAACCCAATGCGCTTAAATGCGGGACAAGGGTAATGCTTGATGTTTTAGGTTTGAGCTTGGGTCAATGAGTATATGTTTCATAGTCTTTCT
>CAZMHW010000471.1:733-3398 GCA_964566105.1 uncultured Akkermansia sp. | reverse complement strand
GACTTCCTGAATACATTTTTCAATGGTGGGAGAAGTTGCGCAGAGAACATCTGCCTTTTTAAAATTATATTTCAAAATAGACTTGGCAACAAAATTTTTATTGGGAAATTTCATCACATCGGTTCCCCAGCTCGAAATAATAAAAGGGTGAAAATCGCTAAGGGCACCCACAAGACCATAACTTGTCGCATAATGCGCATGGAGCACATCGGGTTGAAAATGTTTAATTATTTTTTTAAGAATAGAAACGTATTTGAGGTAAGCAAGTTTGGTAAGTGTGCTTTCGGCGTTGATTTTTTTTTCAGGTTCAAAAAAAATAGTAATGTTGGGATGCTGGTACCATTCGTAAGTTGCTTTGTTAAAGCTAAATAACCCTATCTTAACACCTTTATTCGCAAGTCCAAGCGCCCACTTTTCAGTATGTTCGCTGTAAGTATCAGATAAAAGGAGAATTTTCATTGTTAAAAATACTAATAATTTTAAAATTCAGATTGTTCATGAAAACAAACTTTTATAACGTCCCAAGATACTTAAAAAAACAAGAGTTTTATAGCAGGATTCCCTTATTTTTGGCTTATTTACAGCTATTCATAAGACCTTCTGTCCGCAAAATCACCCACTTATAAACTTCTTTACTATGTCTCGGGCTCAGGATAGTCTCTAAACATAAAAAGATACATTATATTTGCACCTCGTGACGAATTATTCCATCATAATCCCGTCCTTTAACCAGGATACGTTCATTAGAGAGACCCTCGAAAATGTATTGTACTTAAAACACAATGCGTCCAGGGTGAACATCAGTATCCGGATTATTGTCGTAGATAATTGTTCAAACGAAGCCACCCTCAATATCATTCGTGAATTTAAGCAGGAAATAGATCACCTGCTCGTAGAAAAAGACAAGGGCCAATACGACGCTATTAACAAAGGCTTAAGACTGGTATCAGACGGCTATTGGACCTGGCTCAATACTGACGACCTAATTGACAGGGACGGTTTCTTTAAGCTTGTAGCTTATCTTTCTGAACACCCAGACACGGATTACATTTATGGAAATGTGGCCTACATTGACGAGCGGTCACAGTTTCAGAAGGATTCATCCACTTCTTCACTGACCTTAGATAAACTTCTGAATAAAGACGCGTCTATCAGTCAACCCGGCTCTTTCTTCAGAACCGCCTTTACAAAAGGCATAGGAGAACTAGCACCGTACCACTTTGCTTTCGATTACGAGTATATTTTGAGATGTCTGAAACGGGGTGCTAAGGTTGTTAAGTTAGATCACACGGTGGCACACTTCCGTTATTACTCCAGCTCAAAATCAGGGAGCCAGGATTTCCGCTTTTTAAAAGAGCAGCTTATAATCAATAAACTTTACGGTGGCAAGACGCTTTCTAAACTCCGATTGCTGCTTCACATACGCATCCTGAAAAGAAAACTCCTTAATTAAAGCGCCACTCCGTTGTTTCACAGTTTCCCACTTAAAGGAAGCGTTCTAAGAGTCTTGTTACAAGGTTAGGCCTGCTGGCAGCGCTGATTTCTTTAATACCTGCATGCGATCCGTTAAACAGGTAATGATCGTGTTTTTGAACCTGATGCATTTTAAAGGCCCTGTACGTTTTCACCTTAAAATACACATGGAGTTTAAACGACAAAAAAGGTGTAAGATTCTTTCTGAAATTTTCAAAATGCGCGTCGTATAGTAAGAGGTAAGCAAAAAGAACAGGCTCTACATAATGTAATTCAAAGTATCTGTTGGAAATATTTGTGCTCGTAGTTGATTCGGAATGAATACGGAAAGCGCATATTTTTTTGGGAACATAGGTCAATCCATAGGTTGACCCCACGCGCAATACAAATTCCAGATCACAGATCTGCTTTAAAATTGCATTAAAGTTCCCCAATTGCTGAACGCATTCCTTTTTAAAGAACGTAAGGCTGGGTTCACCAATAAAATTCATACACATGTTCTGAACGGCAATGTGTGACAACAATCCCGGAGGAAAATAGCTTTGTGTATTCTGATTAGTGTTTTTAAGTGTTCTGACCTTTTGATTGTAATAAATGAACTGCTCTTCTGTGGGTTGATCGGGTAACACAAAATGACGTTCACTCACCAATAACAAAGAACCAGGTTGAACAGACTCCAAAAATACCTGCAAACAGTCTGGTGTGATGTAATCGTCCTGAAACACAAACTTAATCCATTCACCCTTGGCATGATCTAAACAACGGTTCCAATTACCCACCAGGCCCAGGTTTTTTTCGTTTCTAAAAAAACGTATTTTTGAATGCTTTCGTGCGTAATCTTCTATTAGTTCGGTACTTTTATCGTGAGAACCATCGTCACAAATAATGATCTCATAATTAGCGTACTGTTGATTCAAACAAGAGTCCAGACACTCGTTCAAGTGTTTTAGTCCGTTATATACCGGAATACAAATGCTAACAAAAGGTTGACTCATGTGTGGATTTTGACAAATTTACCAGAAAAAACAATACAGCGGTCTGTCTGAAAAAAGGAGGTTGATTTTGTTAACTCATCGTTTTTTGATCCACTTATAAAAGGGCTTAACGATGCGTATTGACAGACAATACAATTTATACCGGATACGCTCGAGAGAAGACATAGAATTCTCTATGTCCTGGAGAAGCAATTCAA
>CAZMHW010000471.1:0-723 GCA_964566105.1 uncultured Akkermansia sp. | reverse complement strand
GTTTGCTACAAACTTTCCTGATAGCAGTCACATAATACGCAGGATTAATGTCAAAATTCATTCTTGCCAGAGTAAACAATTCATCCTTCCGATAAGAAGAATACATTATTTTCTTTTTGATCAATGGAATTCCTTTTTCCAAATGATAGTCAATGCAGTAATAATAAGGGCTAAATTCACCTGTGTATCCGTTATTATCTACAAACGCGGCTATGGTAAATCCCTTTGAAAGAAGGTACTTGCTTAGACCTACCTCATAGTTCAGAATAACCTCGCCAATGTTTTTGTACACTTTATTTTCCTCAAAATAGTCAATAGTAGCAGGGAGAGCCGGCTTATTGATAATTAAAAAATAGGATTGAAGATGCGGACTAATGGCTTCAGAACGGGTCATTCCCTGCATACCGGCAGTATTATTTCCCGCCCACGTCATAAACTCATCCAAAGGTTTAAATAAAATACAGGAATCGTTTACAAGCGCCACTCTATCGTATTCCAGCACATCCTGCTTTTTAAACGCTTTGTACCAAAGGCCAAAATCAAAGCCGTCGTTTTCTTCAAGTCTAACATTTATCCCCTCTTCCTTCAGAAAAGCATAGGCTCTTTCTGAAAGTTCTTTTTGAGACATTAATAAAACCACTTCTCCAAACTGTCTTTTAAGTTCTTTTAAGTAAACAGTTATATAGTAAGGAAGATCTTTTCCTGGAAAATATGACGCGAAGA
>CAZMHW010000470.1:0-3398 GCA_964566105.1 uncultured Akkermansia sp. | reverse complement strand
GCGTATCCCCTTTGTAATAACTTTTTTCTTTGTAAGCGATAATTTCCACTTCTTTTAAAACAACTGATTTTGGCGGAAGGATCACGTTTTTAAGTATAAATACAGTATCTTTTGGAGATGGAACTAATAAATAGGTTTTGTCGCTAAAATTGGGATGGGAAAGAATAACGATATAGGTGTCGATTGGAACAGTTAAATTTTTAAAGATTCCATCAGCGTTGGAGCGACTGTAATTTATTAGCGTAGAGTCCTTGAATTTCATGACCATGAGTAGTATGTTGGGTAAAGCTTGTATGCCCGCAGCATTATCACTAGTGTTCCCGGATATTTTTATCGTTTGAGATCTTGAAAGCACCGTGATCAGTAAAAATATCAGGAGCTGTAATTTTTTATTCATATGTTATTGTTGATATCATACTGTAAGAAAATCATCAATACCCTAAGGATATTTTTAAAACGAGAAAATCTTGACTTTTCAGGTACCATTACCTGAAATTACTCTTATAATTTTGAATAAGATAATAAGTTATATCTAAACATAATTGATAACCGAAGAAAAATTCTTTATGAGGTAAACATAATAAAAAAGGCCGCTTTTGCGGCTCTTTGTTTTCAAATTATATTATTTAAAAAGTAGTTAAACTTATAGTTTGATTTATTGCACCCATCCTATTTTATTTACTAAATCGTAATTTAAATCAAACCAATCGTTCTCAGTTGAGCGGCAGCCTTGTTGTGAAGGTGAAACTGTTAAAGCAGGTAGTGGAGTAGATCCTCCAATGGTTATCCAGGAAGATGTTGCTGGCTGACTATCCAGTTGTGTAATCCTAGCCCATAAACTCACCGGGGTTCCAAATGCTGGAGCAGGACATTGAAATACTGGACTTGTACCCCAAAATGTCATAAAAAAATGAGTCGATTGAGTATTACTACTATTTAAGTAATAGTATTCTATTTGAACAGGACACCATGTGTTAATTACTTTCCAACCGCAGACCGATTGAGCATTTAGTTTTGTAGTTGATAAATTGAACGTAACCGCCACGAACAAGGTAATGACTAGTGATTTAATTGATTTCTTTTTCATAAAATTTTTGATTTTAAAATAGTGTTTTGCAAAATTAACATACGTGGAAGCGTTTTTAAGCCCGTATTTTACTTGTTTTTACCAGTAAAACACCTGTTTTTTGATTCTTTACTAAAGAACAATTAGAAAAGTATTGACAAATCCTATATTTATGGTATCCAAATAAAACGAAACATGAAAATAAAAAATAATTGTTCCAGGTACCTGTTAATTCTAATTGTCTGTTTTATTTCTCCTCAATTTTTTTCCCAAAAGGAGGCTAATAACTGGTATTTTGGAAATTATGCGGCGCTCAATTTTTCCACTACTCCACCGGCAATTCTTGCCAATAGTTCTATGACAGTTGTTGAAGGCTGCACGAGTATATCGGATAGCGCTGGCTCCCTGATGTTTTACACAGATGGGGAAACAGTCTGGAATCGTCAACATCAGGTAATGTCAAATGGTTCAGGTCTGATAGGTGGATCTACCCCATGTCAGTCTTCTATTGTGATTCCTGATCCTGCTCATATAAATCAATATTATTTATTTAACGTAAGCGATCATTCCTTTTTTCCTCCTTATCCGGCGGCAGGAAATTTTGCTTATTCCATTGTGGATATGAGTCTAGCTGCAGGTATGGGATCAGTTACAGTCAGAGATCAAACTTTATCGGTTATGGTTACTGAAAGAATTGCAGCTACACCCCATTGCAATGGTTCTGATACATGGATAGTGGTGCACGAAGCGGGAACCGCTAATTTTTTAGCCTATCTTATGGGGGCTGGAGGTATAAACCCAATACCTGTTGTATCAAATGTAGGCTCTCTGAATACTCCGTCAGTTACTAGTATTGCAGGATGTATGAAAATATCACCTGAAGGCAAAAGGTTGGCGGTTGTCACAGCAGTAACCGCCGGGAAACTTGAACTATTTGATTTTGATAATTCCAGTGGAATTATTTCTAACCCTTTGACTGCTCTAACAGTAACAGCTGGGGGACTTTACGGTTGTGAGTTTTCTCCTGACGGATCAAAGTTATATGCAAACCAGTACACTTCTAATCCGGCGGATATTTATCAACTTGATCTGTGTGCAGGCTCTCCTTCAGCAATTGTTGCGTCAAGTGTTATTATAGGTAGTTCTCCTGCAATAAAAGGGAGCTTGCAACAAGCTCCTGATGGGAAAATTTATGTTGCGCGCTACCAACAGCACAACCTTGGTGTAATAACTAATCCTAATGATCCTGGTTTGTCATGCAATTATACTGATATTGGACCTTCACTTGGTACGGGTACCTGTCAATTAGGACTCCCAACTTTTGATGGACGTATTTTCAGACCAAAAAGTGCAGCTTTCACTTATTCTTTAGTCCAGGGTGCCTGTGCCACGGTAACTTTCGTTACCCCACAGCCTGTTCAAATAGGTACTGTGTGTACTGCGGCATCCTATTCTGTTGTGAGTAGTACCTGGTACTTTGGTGACCCTGCTTCAGGGACGGCCAATACATCAACTTTAGTTAACCCATCGCATGTGTTTAGTTCTACAGGTTCGTATCAGGTAAAACTGGTTTTGCAGTATAATTGTCATGTAGATACATTGGTGCGATCTGTTACGGTCTCAAAAAACACACCAACACTTTCGGTGGCAGGTAATTTTACCGTTTGTGCAGGAGCTTCTACTACTTTAACGGCCAGCGGAGCAAACACATACATGTGGAGCAATAGCGTTACGGGACCAACGATAATTTTAACGCCATCTGTAAATTCAGTTTACACTGTTACAGGTTCGGTTACGGGAAATCCGTGCATCGCGGTTAAGACAATTACAATAAATTTTTCATCCTGCCTGGGCCTGACAACATCGGAGGAAAATGATTTAATAAAAATTTATCCAAATCCTTCGAGTTTAAGTTTGTTTATTGAAACGAATTCTGATATGATTTTATCAATTTACACTATCAGCGGTGAATATGTTTTGGGACAGACTGTTATGAAAGGACGGAATTTTATTGATATTCGTTCTTTAAAACCAGGTGTTTATATAGTGACCGGAAAAGGCACTACGTATAATGTGTCTACCAGATTTTTTAAAATTGAGGAATAGAAGACGCTTTAAAATCTGGTGAAACCTTATAAATGAATTTAAGAAAGTTATGTTTTAAAGCCCATTTAACTAGCCCAATTAAATTTTGTTGTTATGAGACATTATTTATAAATAGCTATAAGTAATTTAATGATTATAAAAAAGTCAGGGTTTTGTCCGTATAGAAGTTTCACCAGATTCCAAAATGCTCCTGAATGTTTTCGTTGAACCATTTTTCGTAGCCGTA
>CAZMHW010000469.1:0-3399 GCA_964566105.1 uncultured Akkermansia sp. | reverse complement strand
AAGTTTTCCAGCAAAATTAAAAAGTCTGTTGTTGCTTTTTGCCTCCTCCTGAGCCTTTTAATAGGGGCAGCCTACACACCAGATTATTTTGAAATAAGTAAGAACCTCGATATTTTTTACTCAGTTTTTAAAGAGCTCAACGTAGGTTATGTTGACGGCACCAAACCGGGCCAGTTAATGAAGACAGGCATTGACGCTATGCTGAATTCGCTCGATCCGTACACGGTATACTATACAGAAAACGACATTGAAGATTACCGATTTATGACCACCGGCGAATACGGTGGCATCGGCGCTACCGTAAACGACATCAATGGCAAAATCATAATTGCCGATCCTTACGAAGGATTTTCGGCCTACAAAGCAGGTCTGAGGGCAGGAGACCAGATCGTTGGCGTAAACAACATTAATGTGGAAGGTAAAAAAAGTGATGATATTGGCAATTTACTCAAAGGGCAGGCAGGCACCCCTTTAAAACTTAAGATCTTAAAAGCCGGACAAAGCAGTCCAGTCGAAATCAGCCTGAACCGGGAAGAGATCAAGACCAAGGCCGTTCCTTACTCAGGTATTTTACCGAACAGCGAAACCGGTTATATCAAACTTACTTCCTTTACTGATAATTGCAGTAACGAAGTAAAAGAAGCCCTTGTAGCATTAAAGGCAAAAGGCTGCAAGAGTTTAGTGCTGGATTTGCGGGGCAATTTGGGAGGTCTCCTCCTTGAGGCCGTAAACATTGTGAACCTATTTACAGACAAAGGTCAGGAAGTGGTATACACTAAAGGAAAAGTGGCCGAATGGGACAAAACTTATCTTTCGGTGAACAATCCCCTCGACTTGCAGACACCTTTGGTAGTGTTAGTAGACGAAAACTCCGCTTCCGCTTCCGAAATTGTAAGTGGTGCCTTGCAAGATCTGGACCGTGCTGTGATTGTAGGTAAACGTACCTATGGCAAAGGACTGGTTCAGCAAACAAAAGACCTGGTGTACAATGCCAAAATAAAATTCACGGTTGCCAAATATTATATTCCCAGCGGACGATGCGTGCAGGCCCTGGATTATAGTAACAAAGACGAAGAAGGAAGAGTTGAAAAAGTACCTGACAGTTTGATCACCGCTTTTAAAACCAAAGGCGGACGTATTGTTTACGATGGCGCCGGAGTAATGCCGGATGTGAAAACAAAAGACGAAAAATTTGAAAACATTCTGTTGGCTCTCGTGTCTAAGTTTCACATTTTTAATTATGCCACAAACTATTATTTAAAACACAAAGAGATCGCGCCTCTTGAAGAATTTCACCTGAGCGACGCTGAATACGACGAGTTTGTTGCTTATCTGAAAGACAAAGACTGTAGCTACAAAACCAGAAGTGAAACAGACATGGCTACACTGAAAAAGAACGCGGAAGAAGAAAAGTACTTTGATGAAATTAAACCCGAATTTGATGCTTTGCTGAACAAAATGACAGCAAACAAAAAAGACGACCTTATAAAACACAAATCCACGATCAAAAAATACCTGGAAGAAGAAATTGCCTCCCGTTATTATTTTCAAAAAGGGCGCATTGAGTTTTCACTTAAAAACGACGACGATGTAAAAGAAGTGAAGGCGCTCCT
Source organism: uncultured Akkermansia sp. (assembly GCA_964566105.1). Taxonomy (GTDB): domain Bacteria; phylum Bacteroidota; class Bacteroidia; order B-17B0; family Aurantibacillaceae; genus Aurantibacillus. The sequence continues at coordinate 1,786 of CAZMHW010000469.1, read as the reverse complement.
GAACGATCCTGTTAAGATCAAGAGTATTTTAACAAGCATCAGTGTTCCTACCAAGCCTTTCAACGTGAAGAAAAAGTTTTAAACTGGGTCTCAGAAATTTCCTGTTATTCCGAATTGAATAATGGCACCCCGCGCGTAAATAGACAAAGGGTTCTGTTTCAGGTTAAACATAATGGAAGTAGTGAAGGCCAGATTGTCACCGATGGATTGCCTGAATCCACCGCCAACCAAAACATAATCTACCCATACCTTTGCATTTGGTTCCGAAGAAAAAAGATTCGGTTGTAATAATTTATCGTACTGTGCCTGCACAAAATAACTATCGGCAAAAGTATAGCGAGCAAAGGAATGTCCACCGAAAATTGACTGCGAATAACTACCGTAAGAACTGTTATAACTTGTATAATTGTAGATGCCTCCTATGCCGATATTAAAATTTTCAAAGGGGATATATCCGATATTAGGCGACAAGAAAATAAAGGTTGGATTTCCCAACCATACCTGAATATTGCCCCCCCAGGTGACCTTTTCTTTCCAGGCATCATTCTTTTCTTTTTTTGCTGATTTCTCCTTTTTTGTGCCTGGTCCTTGTCCATAATAAACACTGTCAACCTGAGCCAGTGATAGAAAGGTCAGAGACGTCAGGAGGAGCGTAACAGTTATTTTTTTTTGAATTTTCAAATCAAAGATTTTGAGTTTGAATCTTAGCTCTAAATTACGAAAGCTAGTTCATATTCAACGCTTTGTTAACAGAATATCGCTTATCTTAGTGCCTTAAAATTATTAAAAAATGCTAATATTAATTACCGGTGCCTCCAAAGGAATTGGCTTTGAAATGGTGAAACACTTTGCTAAAGACCCGAATAACCTTATCATAGCTGTTTCAAGAAATATTGAACCTCTCACGAAACTGGTAAAACAAAACAACACCACTTCTATTTTACCCTTAAAAGCCGATATCACTTCACAACTCCAGCAAAAAAAGATTTACCAGACCATAAAATCTCTGAATCTGAATCTGGATGTTTTAATAAATAACGCGGGGCAAATTATTAATAAACCATTCGAAAAAATCACAGCGAAAGAACTTCAGGCGGTCTATACCACCAACGTATTTGCTCCCTTTAGCCTTATTCAGATTTTATTGCCTTTGTTCCATAAAAAAAATAAAAGCCACATTGTTAACATAAGCAGTATGGGTGGCTTTCAGGGCAGTGCGAAATTCCCCGGCCTGAGCGCTTATTCGAGTAGCAAAACTGCTTTAAGCGGCCTTACAGAATGTTTGGCGGAAGAATTTAAAACAAAAAACATCGCTGTTAATTGCCTTGCTTTAGGCGCCGTGCAGACAGAAATGCTCAGCAAAGCTTTTCCCGGTTACAAAGCCCCGCTTCAGGCAAAACAAATGGCTGAGTATGTTTGCGAATTTGCACTTACCGGTCAGAATTATTTTAACGGGAAGATTATTCCCGTTTCTTCAACAACTCCCTGATTATTTTTACAATCATTTCAACATGAAAAAGTCGTTAATCCTGCTCTTTTCTGTTTTAACAAGTTGGGTGTACTCCCAAAACATTACGCAGACCATAAGGGGTACTGTGGTTGACAAACAAAGTCAGACGCCCTTGCCGGGAGTTATCGTTCAGGTAATTAATACAAGTCCATTGCTTGGAAACGCCACTAACGAAAAAGGCGAATTTAAGATCAGCAATGTACCTATTGGCAGATGGCAGGTGAAATTTCAACTACTTGGGTACAAAGAGCGCTACATCACCGTTATACTGAATGC
>CAZMHW010000468.1:0-3404 GCA_964566105.1 uncultured Akkermansia sp. | reverse complement strand
ACTGAAGACCTTGAAAACAGTCACCTCTCGACTCCGCTCGAGATGACAATTTTCAAGAATCCTGACTTTTGAAACAGCCTCTTCACTATTAATGATCTAAATCTCCGTATTCGAGTTTTTTTCTTTGAAGACCAAGTATCCCTCTTAAAATAAGGATCAAAAAAGGAATATACATCATCGCATTCGGCAGTTCAAAATGTTTCAGAATAATAATAGATTTCCTTTTTAAGCGTTCTGTGATTAGATACATGGATGGAATCAGCAACAAAGTGAGTACCGTTGCAAAGATCAATCCAAAAATCATGGTCCAGCTTAAAGGACCCCAGAATACCACACTGTCACCGCCAAAGAAAATGTGCGGATTTAAATGCGTAAACAAGGTTTCGAAATTGATATTCAATCCTACCGCCAAGGGAATTAAACCCAGGATCGCGGCAATCGCTGTTAAGATAACCGGCGTCATCCTTGTACGGCCTGCCTCTACAGTTGCTTCGTAAAGACTCATTCCGCCCTCACGTGCAAACTCGGCAAATTCCACGAGTAAGATCCCGTTCCGCACCACTATGCCACCAAGGGCGATAATACCCACACCTGTCATAATGATACTCATGTCCATCTTAAAGGCAGCAACACCAATTAATACACCAATAATACTGAACAAGATCTCAGATAAAATGATCAATGGTTTACCCAGTGAATTGAACAAGCCTACCAGCACCAGTAACATCAAACCAACAGCAATCATCATCGCTCTTCCCAAAAAGGCCATGGTTTCCGCCTGATCTTCCGCCTGTCCTCCAAATTTCACAATCACATCGCCTGTTGCCTGATAGTTTTTTAATGCTTTTTGCACTTTACCGGCAACCTCATTCGCGTTAAATCCTTCTTTCACATCACCCGACAATGTAATTAAGCGCATGTTGTTCTTACGTTTAATACCGGCGTAAGTGTAATCGTAACGTATGTTACTCAAAGCAGACAATGGTACACTCCGGATAACGCCACCCATATTCATGTCACGGTAGGTAATCTTCAGATTACGGATTGTTTCAATATCTGTACGTTGATCGTATTTAAAACGCAGATTAACAGGGTACTCATCATCCACATCTCTGAATTTAGTTGCTTCAGAACCAAAAACAGCGCTACGAATTTCTATCGCTAATTGTTGCGTCGAAATTCCCTCACGTTGTGCGCGTTCACGGTCAATATCAAACACAATCTCCGGTTTGTTATTTACGAAGTCGGACTTTAAATTGTCCACGCCCTCAATTTTAGAATCCACCAGAAATTTCCTCACGTTGTCGGCGTTTTTTGTAAGAGCCATAAAATCATCACCTGAAATTTCGATGGTAATTGGTTTCGCCTGTGGCGGACCTGCCTGTTCTTTATTTACGGTTATTTCTACTCCCGGTAAATCCCAATCCATCGCTTGCAATTTGGTAAGATAATCTGTGGTAGATTTACCATGACGTTTTTCGAACTCCACAAAGTTGATGGCTATTTTTCCTTTGTTAGGATATGAATTTTGATCCCCGTCACGTGGGTCGGTAACCCCAATGGTTACGTTAGAGATCATAGACTCCACTACAGGATCGTTTTCATCAATTACCGTGTTTATCTTTTTCTCTACTCTACGCATCACACCGTTGGTTACCGCCGGATCGGTTCCTTCCGGTAATTTCACATACACGTATACGTTGTTAGGATCGCCTTGTGGGAAGAATACTACTTTTGGTGAACGCGCTCCAAAAAAGAAAATAGAGAACACAAAAAGACCCAATACCATAACCAATGGTCTCCATGGTTTAACCAGACACCATTTTAAAACTACGGTGTAACGGGCAACAAATGAAGGCCAGATTTTAAATTGCCAGGCTTCTATCGCTTTGTATAACCATAATCTGTGCAATACCAGGAAGAAAGCAAGGAAAATAATAAAGTTTCCAATTCCTACATGTCCGGTTAAATAACTGAACAACACCAGCACCGCGTAAAGAATCAATTGCATTTTTGCTTTTTTGTTAAGCTTACCATAGTTGCTTTGTTCCTCCTCGTGCGACTTCATAAAGTCGACTGCAAACACAGGATTAATAATATAGGCAACAAATAAAGAGGCAAGAAGAGAGATGATAAGTGTAATTGGAAGGAAGTACATAAACTTACCAATAATCCCGGACCAGAAAGCCAAAGGAATAAATGGAGCAAGTGTTGTAATGGTACCTGACAACACCGGCATAAACACCTCTCCGGCCGCCATTTTAGCCGCTGTTTTAATATCGCGTTTTCCATTTGCAAACAAACGGTGTGTATTTTCGATTACCACAATCGCATCATCCACCACAATACCCAGGGCTAGAAGGAAAGCAAATAGTACGATCATGTTTAATGAAAAACCTATGCTCGGCATGATAAGAAAGGCAATAAACATTGATAGTGGTACATACAGGGCCACAAACAAGGAATTGGTAACTCACATAAAGAACATTAATACAACGGTTACCAGGATGAAACCAATGATAATCGTGTTGATAAGATCCTGAAGGGTAACTTTTGTTTTAGCACTCTGATCGCCACTGATCGTAACATCCAGACCAGCAGGAAGCTGATGTTTTTTCATTTCCGCGATCTTTTTCTCGATTTTATCAGCCGCGTCAATCAGGTTCTCACCCGAACGTTTAATCACGTTTAAAGTGATTACATTTTTTCCCTTTTTACTGGAGTAAGATTCTTTCTCTTTGAAACCATCTTTTACTTCTGCCACATCTTTTAAAAACAATTTGGCACCGGCTGCAGAAGTAATAATAATATTTTCAATTTCTTTCAGGTCTTTAAATTCCCCTTTAATGCTTAAGGTTGGTTTCATGCCTTGTAAAGGCACATTACCACCCGTAATCGAAAGGTTCTCGCGGGCAATGGCGCCAGAAATATCCTGAAAAGTCAATTGCGCCGCCTGCATTTTGTAAGCATCAATGTTCACCTGGATCTCTCGGTCAAGCGCCCCAACAATCTTCACTTCATTGATTTCTTTTAAGCCTTCAATTTCATCCTGCAGGTCTTCCGCGTACTTTTTCAATTGCTTAAGGTCATAGTTACCTGCAATGTTTATGTACATGATCGGAATTTCAGAAAAGGCAATTTCCTTGATCATAGGTTCTTTGGTAAGCGTTGCCGGCATATCGGCGCGAGCTTCATCCACCGCGTCTTTCACCTTCTGCTTGGCCACATCCACCTTCACGTCGGTACGAAATTCTACCACAATTACCGAAACGTCCTGCAAAGAGGTACTGTTGAATTTTTTAATTCCGGAAATACCTTTCAACCTTTTTTCAATCGGCTTGGTAATTGTATTTTCAATATTGGTAGGCGAGTTCCCCCAGTTAATCGTATTCACGTAAATGGTT
>CAZMHW010000467.1:1017-3418 GCA_964566105.1 uncultured Akkermansia sp. | reverse complement strand
CGACTCATAGACAGCGGCTATGTAAGCACGCTAAGGCTCATACCCGAAATAAAAAAACAAATGGGAACGCGTGTTGCAAATTCAGATCTTGAAAAAAAACGTGAGCGTTTCCGCGCATATAAAAAAGCTGAAGACATCACCTTTGATCACCTGAATGTAATTGGCTTCAACGAAAAACAAATCCAGTTCATTACCAAAAGTCTTTTTTTTAAACAAAACCCCTTCACGCTGGAGCAATTGAAAAAGCGCTATTTCAGGCTCGCAAGTGAAGACAAAATAAAAAACATTTTTCCTGTCACGGTTATGGATTCCATTACAAAAAAATACACCCTTAACCTTGTTGGACGAAAAGAAAAACCGTTTTACATTGAACCCGGCGCCATCATTTCTAACAGGCCTATCAGTGAGGCGTTTCTGGGACTACAATACAATCACCTTGGCAAAATAGGGTTCAGCGCCTATGCAAACGGCTACCTGGGCAAATTACATACCAGCACCTTTGAGAAAATCCGCTTTGATTTTTCCGGACGGATTCCTTTGTTTATTGAACCTTCGTTTACCTTTTCCCGCTGGGACTATTACAGCACCAGTGTCTTGTTTTATAATTTTGAAAAACCCGCTTACCTGGTTCAGGAAGATAAGTTTGGCGAGCTTAAAATTGGCCTGCCCGTTGGTAACATTTCGCAGGTTAATCTGGCAGGTGGTTTCACGGAGTGGAAAAACCAATATTATCAGACAGAGGCTTTCTCTAAAAAAGATACAGCCGATGTCACTTATTTTGATTACTGGTATCTTCAGGCAAATTATAAAATAAATACTCTTAACCGCAGAATGTATGCTACAGAAGGAACATTCCTGAATGCAAGAGCCAGGTATTTGTGGGGACAGGAAAGCTTTTATCCCGGAAACACCAGTAAGGATACAATAGCCTTTAAAAACAAAAATCAGGATCCCTGGTTGCAGTTAAAACTCACGTTCGACAGTTATATAAGAACGTTCAAGGGATTTAAGATCGGGATCTTTATGGAAGGTGTGTACTCCACACAAAGTTTTTTCAGTAATTACAAATCCACTATTTTATCGGCCCCTGCGTTTAATCCAACACCAGAGAGTCAGACTTTTTTTATTGACGCTTACAGAGCACACAACTATTTTGCAGGTGGTATTAAAGCCATTACAAGTCCAACAAAAAGTTTTGACATCCGTTTAGAAGCTTATATTTTCCAGCCCTACCGTTCTATCCGCGAAAACGTGAATGGAAAAGCAGAATATACCTCTCCCCTGCTTTATCGGTATTTTTCAGGGATGGCCACACTGGTTTACAACAGCGCTATTGGGCCTATTAGTATCGGCGTAAACTATTATGATCAGAACCAATACAGCTTCTCCCCTTTCTTCCACATTGGCTACATTATTTTTAACCGAAAATCGGTAGACTAAAAACAGGGCAAAAAAAAACCGCCTTTCAGCGGTTTAAATTAAAATTCATCTTCGTTAAAAAAGAAATCATCCTTTGTAGGATAATCCGGCCAGATTTCTTCGATACTTTCGTAACTCTCGCCTTCATCTTCCATCTCTTGTAAATTTTCTATCACTTCCATTGGAGCTCCACTTCTCATTGCATAATCAATCAACTCATCTTTTGTAGCAGGCCAGGGTGCATCTTCTAACCAACTTGCTAATTCTAACGTCCAATACATATATTCCGATTAAATTATTAAGGCTTTTAATTCCTGCAAAAGAAAAAAAATTTTCGATAAGAAAAAAGAAATATTTACAATAATTTCCTTTTTCTTTTTACAACACAAAGCGTTGACTATCAATTAAATAGAAAGAAAAGGATGTTTTTCGTCGAAGTGCAAGGGCAAATGTCAAATTTTAAATCCCTAAAAAGAGCATTATTTAAGACTTTCCTGAATTTAAGCAGTTCTCTCTCCGCGAATTTTGGATCATACTTATTAAACTCCCTTGTAATTAAACACTCTTCTCCTGCATTGTTTAAGAAAAAAACCGAAGAATTTATTTTTTAAAAAAAACGTCAAGTAGTTTTTTTGCCGCGGTAAATGGCTGAATATTCTCATCGCTCTGTATCCGCTGCATTTCCAGTTTTATTTGAGGATTCGCATAAAAACCACTCCGCAGTTGATCATCTAACGCATTCAGAAACAAAGTGAACAGTTGTTTTTTTCGTTTTTCTGTAAAATAAGAATTGGCTTGCGTAAATACTCTGTAATCCTGTATCATCGCGTATACCTCCTCAATTCCCTTATTTTCAACAGCCGAGCAGGTAAGGGCCCGGGCAGTCCACCCACTCTCAGGCGCCTGTAGTAAATGCATGGCATGCGCGTATTCGGTTCTCGCCGACTTAGCTTTGTTCAGATTTTCTCCGTCGGCTTTGGTA
>CAZMHW010000467.1:0-1007 GCA_964566105.1 uncultured Akkermansia sp. | reverse complement strand
GCGCCATCATCCAGCGCCGCAGCGGCGTCGAGCGATTCTCGCTCACAAACGCAATCTGCGCCGCAGCCGCTGAATGGAGTAGCCCGAACGTCGTGATATAGATTGACATGATAACGACGGCGACCAGCCAAAACTCGGACTGCCGATAGACCGCCGATCCTTCGCTGATAATGGCGATCCCCAGGGCCCACAACGCCCAACCCGCTCCTGCGAGCATCAGCAGTAGAAAAAAATCTGTAATCTTACTCACCTCTACCTCACTTTGTCCAACGCCCACCGTCTCCACAATAATAAAATCGTATCCTGCGGCTTCACACAATAAAATGGTTTGATAAGTAGTTTGTGTCACACCTCCCAGAGTGCCGCCGCTCGGCGAAGGACGTATGTAAACATTTTCCATGGTGGACAATTCCTCCATCCGTGTTTTGTCGCCAAGAATACTTCCTTTGCTTTTGGTGCTGGAGGGATCAATGGCCAGTACTGCCAGCTTATGTCCCTTAGCAACCACATGCTTGCCAAAACTCTCAATAAACGTGCTTTTGCCAACACCAGGAACACCCGTGACACCTAATCTGAATGATTTACCTGTTTTAGAAATGACACCGTCAATAATTTGTTGCGCAAGCTCCTGATGACCAGCATTCTGCGATTCAACGAGTGTAATGGCGCGACTAAGTGCCGCCAGGTCATTATTCAAAATACCCCGGATAAAAAACTCCGCATCCTGTTTATGAAGTGATTTACTCAATTTATTCGAACCTTAAATGTTTTACAGAGACGCCTTTGTTTTGTAACTCTTGCAGGGCCTCTATACCAATCTGCAAATGGGTGTTCACATAATTGTCCGTCACTTTCATGTCACTTTGTTCTGTCTTAACACCTTCGGCAATCATGGGTTGATCGGTTACCAAAAGAAGGGCCCCTGTGGGAATTCCGTTACTAAAACCAACCGTAAAAATAGTTGCTGTTTCCATATCTATAGCCATGGTACGCAAACTTCTCAGATA
>CAZMHW010000466.1:0-3420 GCA_964566105.1 uncultured Akkermansia sp. | reverse complement strand
ATAATTCAACAAAGATAAAATTTATCATTTGTTGCATTAAGTTATTGAATTCTCCGTGTTTATCAAGAATTTCCTTTTTAAAAACAATAGGAATCTTAATCTGACTTTGGGTTTTTAGCCCATTTTCCAACAATAATTTAATTAAACATGTTTCATAAACAGATTCCAGTAAACCAGGCCCCAATTCTTTATGAACTTCAATGGCCAACTTTATTACTAATTCCGTTAAGGCGTTATATTCTATTTCGGAATATTTCATTGTTTTTTGGCACCAAAACTCTGTGCCCTCTTTTACTCTTTATCTCTGTGTTGAAACATCACCGCACAAATTCCAGTTTCAAAGCTTCCTCCAGTAATTGTTCCTTGTTAACAGGTACAACACCAATTTGTTCACACACCAGGCCACCAGAAAGATTGGAAATAGCGGCGGTTAAAATGTCATTACAATCTAAGGCTCTACAAAGAGAGGCTACACTGATCACGGTATCTCCGGCGCCACTCACATCGGCAATACTACGAATATGTGCGGGTAAATGTTCCTTTACTTTTCGCGAATTGGTAATCACACCTTTTTCAGCAAGTGTCACCAAAACGGATTCAATTTTTTGTTTCACGCGGTAACTGCTCACTGCTCTCTGTAATTCATTGATATTATCTCCGCTAATATCTAATTTAATGCCTTCCCGGAGTTCTTTCAAATTTGGTTTAAACAGACTAACACCTTTGTAGGAATTAAAATTCCTCTTCTTAGGATCTACGCAGGTTGGAATGCCTTTGCTTTTTGCAAGTTCCACTACCTTGGAAATGAGTTTTGGCGTGATCAGCCCCTTATTATAATCTTCAAAAATGATCACATCAATTTTGTCGTGATTAATGATATACGAAATAAGGGTAATGAGTTGCTGCGTTTCAGACGCAGTTATGTCCGATTCTTCTTCCTCATCCACCCGGAGCAATTGAGCGTTGTTACCCATCACGCGGGTCTTTACCGTTGTTACCCGGTCACGACTCTTTAAGATGCCTTTCTGACTCAGCTTCTGACCTTTGAGGAGGTCTAAAAAGGCCTGACCTTCATAATCTACACCAATCACAGAGCATAAAACGGGGTTGGCGCCCAATGCCTGAACATTCAAGGCTACGTTAGCTGCGCCGCCCAATCTTCTTTCCTTTTTTCCAACAGCTACAATGGGAACCGGAGCTTCAGGGGAAATACGACTGACTTTTCCCCAGAGGTAACTGTCAATCATAACGTCTCCGATAATAAGTACGTTGAGGTTGTTGAAGAATTTAAAAATTTCGCGGATGCGCTCTTTTTTTATAGAGTATTTTTTCATTGTCTGTATTCGAAAATCATTGAAGTTTTGCCAGAGCCTCTTTCATGCGTTTTAAGGCCTCAATTAAGTTTTCTTCGCTGGTAGCATAAGAAAAACGAATGTAACGGTCTTCTCCGAAGGCTGCACCTGGCACTAAAGCAAGATAACCAACGTCTAGTAAAAACAAACTCAAATCCGTAGCATTGTTAATGACATGATCCTTATATTTTTTACCAAAATAATAACTCACTTCCGGATACACATAAAATGCGCCTTGTGGGGTGTTTGTTTTTAGACCGGGAATGTCTTTCATCAAACTTAATACGAGATCTCTGCGTTTTAGGAAGGCATCGCGCATGGGTTTGATATAGGTATCATAATCGAGCTCCATAGCTTTGTGCATGGCTTTTTGCGTGATACTACTGGTAGCAGAGGTAAATTGTCCCTGCATTTTATCGCAAGCCTGAGCAATCCATTTTGGAGCGGCCATAATTCCACCACGCCAACCGGTCATGGCAAAACCTTTGGAGATCCCATTAATGGTGATGATACGTTCTTTAATAAAATCGAATTGGGCAAAGCTCTGATGTCCGCCAATAAAATTAATGTGTTCGTATATTTCGTCACTAATAACGTAAAGTTCAGGATACTTGATAATCACATCTGCCAAAGCTTTGAGTTCTTCTTTGGTATAAACACTTCCTGTGGGATTGCAGGGAGTGCTTAACATGATCAGTTTTGTTTTTGGTGTGATCGCTTTTTCCAGTTGAGCCGCAGACATTTTAAAATCCGAATCAATGGTAGTTTCGATAAATACGGGAGTTCCTTCTGCAAGCTTTAAGATCTCCAGGTAACTCACCCAAAATGGAGCAGGAATGATTACTTCGTCGCCGGGATTAACCAAACATAAAACTGCGTTGGCTATACTTTGTTTGGCACCTGTGGATACAACAATTTCGTCGGCAGTATAATCTAGCCCATTGTCACGTTTAAATTTTTTACAGATCGCTTCACGTAATTCCACATATCCTGAAACGTGCGTGTAGTAGCTAAAATTGTCGTCGATGGCTTTTTTTGCAGCGTCTTTAATGATTTGAGGCGTCGCAAAATCAGGTTCACCCAGACTTAAACTAATGATGTCAATTCCCTTCGCTTTGAGTTCACGGCTTTTTCTTGCCATAGCAATTGTTTGTGACTCCGAAATTCTGTTTACTCTATCTGAAAGCTTTCCCATAGAAAAATTTGTAATTAACAAATCTAATAACAATTATTGAATATGAATGTTATAAAAAAATAAAGATTTAAGAGCCGGCCGGGGAGTAAAGTTGCATGAGAGGGTTGGGTTTCTGCAAGCGTGATTAATATGTATAATTAGCCTGAAACAGCATGTGATTTTTTAATAATTTTCTTTTTTTTGGAAACTGAAATAAAATACTTATTATTGTGTACTGAAATTTTTAAAATTCTAGATATAAAAGTTTTAGTATCCAAAATTCAAATCATTACTAACCATTTAAATCAAATCCAAATGAAAAAACTGGAAAGCATTAAATTAGAAAAATTTAAAGAGAATGAATTGCCTAAATTAGACAAAATCGGTGGTGAAACCCCTCCGGGTACATACCGAGAGGGAGCAACTGTATACATGAGTTATCTTTTAGGGCAAAACGATAGAGATTGGGATATTAGCCCAGATGGTGGTGGAATCTCCACTAATTAATTCATCTTGTATTAAAGTAAGACTGCTTTCATAGTAGAAGGCAGTCTTCTTTTTTTCATGCCGATAATTATGACGACAAAGAACAATACTATATTAATCGCTTCAACGGAATCAGATCAGAGTACGTCTGCCGTTATGGACTGGCTTCTCTACTATAACACTAATAATGTTATTAGAGTGAATGGTAAGATTGATATTTCAATTGAAAGTATAAATTTTTGTGATTCTAAGATTAATTTTAAATTTAAAATAAACGAGTCCTTGTTTGATTTGAATGATATTAAAGCATTCTGGTTTAGAAGAGGTTATTTCAATTTTACAGAAAAACATATAAACGATGATCGTTTTAAAGAATATTTAAAGGTTGAATATGGTTCTGCGTCTGAG